>NZ_DAIEII010000062.1:0-18864 GCF_027352875.1 Gryllotalpicola sp. | reverse complement strand
ATGGCCTCGTACTCGGCACGCGCCTGCTCGGTGCGCACCTCAGCGACCCGCTGCTGCCGGTAAGCATTGAACCGGCCCGCCACCAGCTCGACGGTCGTGAGAGCATCGAGCGGTACACTCGACAATGACTTGTTTGGCACTTCGTCTGCCTTCCTGTCTGGCCCGGCGTTCACGCGCCGGGCATCTTCGTTATTGGGGGTTAGATCCGGCCGCAGCGCGAGGGGTTACCGCGCGATCCGATGCATGTTCCGCTCACCGCACGTCTGGCATTGCCAGCTGTAGGCGCGTCTCCAAGGACTTTCTTCTTCGATCTGCATCCACGGGTTCAGGACGTTGGTGTCACAGTTCCCGCAGTGATAGATGACCGATTCCTCGTCGTCGTCGAAAGAAACATTCGAAGTAGATGCGGGCGACACGTCGGAAGAAGTCGAAACAATGTCGCCCGCGCTCCCTACTATCGGATCAGTAGCAGAAGCCGCTGCAACGGCTTCGCCTCGATAGGAGGAAGACCCGTGAGTAACATCAACGCGCTCAATGCCGCCCAGCGTGCCTACAGCAAGGCCTATCGGGTCGACCGAAAAGACGCGGATGCGATCGATGAGCTCGCCGAAGCCATCAAGATTCTGGCGCGCGCGGTCGAGGAACTCGCCAGAAAGCAGTGAGGCCAGGGCAGGCCGCGCAGAGTCAAGGGCGTTCAGGAACGCCTCGACTCGCGCCTCACGCATCCTCTCCGTATCACCTCGGTGAGGAAACGGGACGTAGCCGATGGTTTTGGCGAGGTTCTCGATCACGCAGGCGTCGTCGACGAGGTTCTGGAATTCATCCATCACGCCGCGACCTTCTTGGGTTCATGCGGCAGAGACTCAAGCCATCGCTCAAGCTCAGAAGCGAGAATCACCGGGCGCGAGGAGGGGTATGACGCGACCAGACGGCCGGCGTCGATGTGCTCCCGGATGGTGCGCTTCGAAATGCCCGAGGCGATCGCAGCCTCATCGAGCGTGTAGGCGAGCTTCGACATCACGCCGCCGCCTTGGCGTCTGCGGAATTGAAGTCATGCAGCGATGCCACGTCGATCTTCAGGGCGGAGGCGATCTGTACGAACTGCGTCGCGGTGAAGGAATCGTCAGCGAGCTTGCGACGGAATGTCGCCTCAGACATGCCGATCTGTGCTGCGACCCAACGCTGCGACCGGCCTTCGGCTTTGAGGGCTTGCTTGATTCGCATGACCCGACTCTAGACCACTTGGCGCATTTCGCGCTACATGATTAGGCAAGCCAACCCGCCCCACTTTGGGGGACATGCGCCATATGGCGCATTTCGCGCCAACCGATTAGCGTTATCTCCATGCGCGAATACGGACGCAAATACACGC
Source organism: Gryllotalpicola sp. (assembly GCF_027352875.1). Classification (NCBI taxonomy): domain Bacteria; kingdom Bacillati; phylum Actinomycetota; class Actinomycetes; order Micrococcales; family Microbacteriaceae; genus Gryllotalpicola; species Gryllotalpicola sp. The sequence goes on along the minus strand of NZ_DAIEII010000062.1, from coordinate 17,492 downwards.
TCGCCATCGCCGCAGAACTCGACGCGGCGCGGGGACGCAAACATTGGGCGGTAGAGGATGTCGCCAAAGCGACGGGCCTCACCGCCTCAACGCTTCGCCGCTATTTCCGGGGTGAGCGCGAAATCAATATCTCAGCCTTCATCGACATCTGCGCCGCCCTTGGCGTTGAACCCGGTGTCATTCTTCACAAGGCACAGTTCGGCGAGTAGTTCGTCAGCATCTCGTCCGATCTTGATGGCCTTAAGCACTAGTTGCGTTGCGGTGGACTTCATAGGGTCATCTATGCGCCGCGTCGCGTTCTGGGGGGAACGGTCACCGCGACTCGAATACATGTTCGATACTGTGGCCCTGCTTGGAACGAGCCGCAACCCCAGTTCGGGGGTTATCCGTATACCTAGCTGTTGGGTTGCTGGCCGCTCTGGCTGCCGATGATGGTGAGGATGATCGCGACCGCGATCGGCGCGAGGGCGATGCTGTTCATGACGATGCCGGCGACCGAGCTGCCATGTCCGATCCCGAATTGCTTGGCGCGCTTGTAGCCGTTCGCTCCGAGGATCAGGCCGATGACTGCAATGGGCGTGTCGATGAAGATGCCGATGATGACGAACACCCACGGGATGCCGACGACGGCGATGATTCCGAGGACCATCGAAGCGGTAGCGAGACTGTTCCTCGGCCGCTCGTAATAGATAATCTGTCTCGGTCCTGTCATAGCTTCCTCTCAGCCGCCGAGCCTTGCATGCTCGAACAGTATTGAGGAATGCGCGCGTCGTCTACTTTTTGGTCAAGAGCGCGCTGAGCGCCTTCATTGCCTCGGTCCTACGTGCCATCTTCGTGGGCGTCTTGTAGCCGCGCGTGACGGACCGCTGGGAGTGGCCGGCAATTTCCTCGATGATGTCTTCTGGGACGCCGGCTTCGTAGAGGAGGTCGATGGTGGTGTGCCGCAGCCCGTGCAGTTTGGCTTTGGTGAGTTCGCGGGCATCACGCCATTGCCGCCACAGGTTCGTGGTGACGTTCGGATCGAGGGGCTCTCCGCGCTCGTCGACAAATAGCAGCCCATAGGGGTTCGGTGCGGACCGTTCGATGTGCTGCTTGAGGAGGGTCTTGAGCGGCTCGACAAGGGGAATCGCCCGCCAGCCCGAGGAAGTCTTCGGCCGGACGAGCCACAGGCCGCCCTTCACCGAACGCCTCTCATAGTCGTCTGGAACCGGGACGCCCGGCTTGATGCGCTGCATCTGCCAGGAGAGATCGAGGAAATCGGATACCCGGTCCAGCTCGAGGCCGAGGATCTCGCCACGCCTCGCGGCGGTGAGAAGATAGGTCGCCCAAAGCGCCGGCAGAGGGTCGTACTCCTCCGCCTCAAGGGCGGGGACGACTTCCCCGATGACCGCGACCGCTTCCTCGACGGTCAATGCCAGCGCGTCAGTGGCCGCGCGCTTCGGGGCGTCCATGAGCTTCGCGACGTTGCGGCCGACGACGCCTTCGCGCGTAGCGTCCTCTAATGCCTTCGCCATTGCGCGGTGCGCGTGTAGCGCGGTCGTGGGGGAGAGGTTCTTGGTCGTGATGTTCTCGGCCATGCGCCGCAGGTGGGCTGTTGTGATGCGGTCCATGCGCGTGCTCCCCAGGGAGGGGATGGCGTAGAGGCGTATCGAGTGCTCGTAGTGCTGCCACGTGTTCGGCCGCACCCTCGGGGCGGCGATCTTCTCGAGCCAGTAGGGGAGCCAGTCCTTCGCGAGCGGCGAGGAAGTGGGCAGATCGCCGCGCTGACCGAGCTGCTGGCGCTGGTCCGCCAGCCATTTGACGATGACCGCCTTGTCACGGGACGCCTTCTGCTTCCGGCGTCGCTCGCCGTCGCGTCCAGGGAGCTCTATGCGTCCGACCCAGAGGCCATCTGCGCGCTTGAAGATTGATCCCTCGCCTTGCCCTCGAGCCATCACACGTCCAATTCGCCAGGTGTACCCATACTGTACCCATTACTACGCACTCGCACGCATCCGTGCGCGCTCAACTTCCCCGTGTTTCCGGGGTTTTCCGCATTCCCATCCTACCGTTTTTATCGGCTCGAAAACATGTGATGGTTCACGCCATCCGTGGGTTCAAATCCCACCGTCACCGCCACTGCGATAGCTCGGGTCATCGTTCATTCATGTCTCGGGTCATCGTTCACAATTCGCTCTCCTTGGGGAGGGCGTTTTGTGGTTTCTGGGGTTGGTAATCGCGTGTGGGGTCGAGGGTCAGCTCGCGCAGTAGTTCTCCCGTGGCGGGGTTGATGATCCTGATGTCTGTCGCAACCACGTCGAGAAACCACCCGCCCGAGACTGGAGCGGCTACGTCCGCGACCGCGGCCTCTATTGAGCAGACATCGCGGCGGCGGCAGGCAGGCTTCCCACGTCAGCCGTCCAACGCCGGCGCAGCGTCGATGAGCTGCCCGAGCGCGTCTCTGGTGACCACTCGCTGAGCGATCTCTTCGGTGAGCCGATCCCGTTCAACGATGAGCCGTTCGGTCAGCCGAGAGGTCTGGGAGGCAGGCTCCGCCATGCACGGCAGCACGTCTGCGATAGCCGTGGTCCCGAGCCCAGCAGCAAGCAACTGCCGGATCAGGACGACACGACCAACGACGGAGGCCTCGTAGTGTCGCTGACCGCTCCCGCTGCGAGACGCATCGATGAGACCGCACTCCTCGTAGTAGCGCAGTGAACGCTCGCTCGCGCCCGTGCGTCGCGAAAGCTCCCCAACACGCATCGCTTGCCCCTCACATTGATGTCAGGTTCTACCGTAATCGACATGACAGATCACCCACCCACTGCCGACCCCCGCGTGAAGCAACTCCGTCTCGTTGTCGAAGCCGACGACTTCGACGCCGCCCTGAGGTTCTATCGTGACGTGCTCGGCCTCACCGAGCGAGCTGCTTTTGAGGGCGAGGGCGATGCCCGCGTCGCGATTCTTGACGCCGGTGCCGCTACCCTCGAACTCTCCAACCCCGCCCAGGTGAAGATGATCGACGCCGTCGAAGCAGACGGGCGCCCCAGCGCACACATTCGCGTCGCCTTCGAAGTCGAAGACGGCACCACGACCACCGACGAACTCGTCCACGCCGGCGCGCAACTCATCGCCTCCCCCAGAGAGACACCCTGGCGGTCACTCAACTCTCGTCTGCACGCCCCGGCGGACCTGGAAATCACCCTGTTCCAAGAGCTCGAAGTTCCCGACGCACGTCGCTCCCGCCCCGGATTCAAGAAGCCATAACGTCGAGCATTCAGGACACTCGAATACGCCCCTCTGCACCAGTCTCAGGAACTCGCTCCGTGAGGCTCGCTAGTAAGCGGTGTGCAACCTAACTGTTGTGGGATGAGATGCCGCACGTCGGGTTAGCGAAGGTGCACGCAAGCGTTTGTGCGCTATCCCAGTTCGCTCCATGCCAACGCTCCCCCACCGTCACCGCCACTGCGATATCTCGGGACATCGTGAACGGTTGAGCCCGCAGGGATGCGGGTTCAGCCGCGGGGCTGTCGGATTCCGGTGTGCGGGGCGGCCGTCACGCCCGGCGCCGGATCGCATCGGAGATCGTTTCGCCGATGAGGACGGCGGCGAGCGCCGGTCCGCGACGGGGGCCGGTCGGCAGGATCCCCGCGTCGGCGACGATGAGCCCATCGACGCCGAGCACGCGGCCCGACGAGTCGACGGGTCCATCGGGGCCGAGCGGCACGGTCCCCGTCGTGTGCATCGCAGTCCCGAGGTGCTCCGCGATCCAGACGTCGAGGCCAGCCTCATCGCGGTCCGCCGGCCCGGGATGGTCGCCCGGATCCCGGGCGGCGCGCCAGCTCGGGGTCTCCAGCAGCTCGAGGACGAGCCGCAGGGCGTCGCGGAGTTCGCGGCGCGCCTTCGCCGAGTCGAGATAGCCGTAGTCGAGCAGCGGTGGCGTCGCCGGATCGGCCGAGCGCAGCCGGAGCCGACCGGTGGGTCGCGGCGTCATCACGGACACCAGCAGCGGAAGCGGGCCGCCACTGCCCTGGCCGGTCAGCTGCGTCATGGACTTCGCGGATGCCAGGACCTCGATCTCCTCGGTGTGCAGGGCGCCGGCAAGCCAGCTCGCCTCCGATGACGGAATCGGCGGGCGCGGCCACCATTCGACGGTCAGCTGCGGGTGGTCGCTGAACGAGGCGCCGACGCCCGGGGCGGGAACGGCGACGGGCACGCCGAGTCGACGCAGTTCGCCTTCCGGGCCGATCCCCGAGGCGATGAGCAGCTGCGCGGAGCCGATCGCTCCGGCGCTGAGCACGACCAGGTCGGCGAAGGCCAGGTGCAGCTCCGAACCGGTTCGGTACTCCACTCCGATCGCCCGCCCGCCCCGCAGCAGCACCCTCGACACGGTGCGATCGCCGAGGACGGTCAGATTCGGCCGTGACATCACCGGGAGCACGTAGGCGAGTCCGGCATTCTGTCGGACTCCGCCGGCCGTATTCGTCGGCACCGGGCCGTATCCGGGGGCGCCCTGGTCGTTCTTGTCCGGCTCCTGCGGGTAGCCGGATGCTTCCGCGGCCGCAGCCAAGATGACCGCGGTCGGCTCATCGGACCCGCCGCGGGAGACGAGAATCGGACCGTGGTCGCCGTGGATCGCGCTCGCGGGGTAGTCGAGGTCGTGCTCGAGCGCGACCATCCGCGGGAGGGCGCGCTCGTACGACCATTCCGGTCCGCCGACTGCCGCCCAGTCCGCGAAATCCGCCAGCCGGGGCCGGATGAAATAGCCTCCGTTGATGCTCGAGGAGCCGCCGAGCATGCGCCCGCGGACTGTCGTGTAGTCGCGACTCGGCCCGATGCGGCCCGGGATGGTCCAGTTGATGGCCTGGCCCGGCACCGATCCGCGCACGGTGCCCGCATCGAGGACCCCCGGGGCGAACGCTCCCGCGTCGCGGGGCACCGAGCCGGATTCGAGCAGCACCACCGACCGTGCCGGGTCTTCGCTGAGCCGGGCCGCGAGGACGCAGCCGGCGCTCCCTGCGCCGACGATGACGACATCGGCCCGAAGCGAATCGGCCATCATTACGCCTTTCGTCTGGCACTCGATGCCATTAGTCTGGCAGGTGAAGCTCAGCCCACTTTCGAGGAGGATGCCATGGAAACCACCGCCCCCACCGACGTCGACGTTCAGATCATCGATGCCGACCTTCTCGTCGAGGAAGTTTCGATCGATGGCATGTGCGGCGTCTACTGACGCCCGCTGCCCTGACTCGATGGACCTCGACCGACCCTGGTCGCTCCACCCCCAGGTCGCGGTGCGGCCTGAGCCATTCGGAGCGCTCGTCTACCACTTCGAGACGCGGAAGCTTTCGTTCCTCAAGAACCGCCTGCTGCTCGACGTCGTCAACCTGCTCGGCTCCGAGCCGAGCGCTCGCGCCGCGTGCGCCGCGGCCGGCGTCGCCGACGCTGACCTGCCGATGTTCGAGGCGGCGCTCGAAACCCTCGCCAAATCCCAGATGCTTGTGGAGCGTGCCGCATGACCCTTCTTGAAGCCCCCGTAGCCCAGCGCCCGCAGAGCGGGCGCCTGGTCGACCTATTCGAATACGGCCTCGACGCGCCGATCTGCCTCACCTGGGAACTCACCTACGCCTGCAATCTCTCCTGCGTCCACTGCCTCTCGAGTTCCGGTCGCCGTGACCCGCGCGAGTTGACGACTCAGGAGTGCAGGGCCGTCATCGATGAGCTCGAGCGCATGCAGGTGTTCTACGTGAACATCGGCGGCGGCGAGCCGACCGTCCGCCCCGACTTCTGGGAGATCGTCGACTACGCCACCGCGCATCACGTCGGAGTCAAGTTCTCGACGAACGGGGTGAAGATCACCCCCGAGGTCGCCGCCCGGCTCGCGACGAACGACTACCTCGACATCCAGATCTCGATGGACGGTGCGACCGCCGAGGTCAACGACTACGTGCGTGGTCCCGGATCCTATGACACTGCGATCCGCGCGATGGAGAATCTCCAGGCCGCCGGCTTCAAGAACTTCAAGCTCTCCGTGGTCTGCACCCGGCAGAACATTCCGCAGCTCGACGACTTCAAGACGATCGCCGACCGTTACGGTGCGCAACTCCGGCTCACCCGGCTCCGGCCGTCCGGCCGCGGAGCCGACGTCTGGGACGAGCTCCACCCGCTGCCCGCGCAGCAGAAGGAGCTCTACGACTGGCTCGTCGCCCACGGCGACGGCGTGCTCACGGGCGACTCGTTCTTCCACCTCTCCGCCTTCGGCTCGGCGCTCCCCGGCCTCAACCTCTGCGGGGCCGGCCGAGTCGTCTGCCTCATCGACCCGATCGGCGACGTCTACGCCTGCCCGTTCGCGATCCACGAGGAGTTCCTCGCCGGGAATGTCCGGAACGAGGGCGGTTTTCAGACGGTCTGGCAGCAGTCGGAGCTGTTCCAGCGGCTCCGCCAGCCGCAGTCCGGTGGCGCCTGCTCCTCCTGCCAGTTCTTCGACACCTGCAAGGGCGGCTGCATGGCCGCGAAGTTCTTCACCGGCCTTCCGCTCGACGGTCCGGATCCGGAGTGCGTGCAGGGTTACGGCGAGGAGCTGCTCGCGAAGCGCGACGACGAACTCGTGCTCAACAAGCCGAGTCAGAACCACTCCCACCGCACCGCGCGCTACTCGAAGTCCGGCAAGGTCGCGATCAACCTCGGCCGCCGTCCTGACGCGGTCGCCGCGCTCGACATCAAGCCCAATCTCGCGGTCGGCGGTGATGCGGCTCGGCTCCCGATCAACGACCTGATGGACCACCCGCTCGCTGACTTCGTCCCCGGCGACTGATCGGCCCGATGCGGACGCTTCTGCGAATCGATTCCTCGGCCGATCGTGAGCGGTCGCGCTCGCGGGCGATCACGGCAGCCTTCGCCGAGGCGTGGCTCGACCGTGGGCCGGAGTTCGCGGTCGTCGAGCGCGATCTCCACCGGCAGCCGGTCCCGCATCTTGCCGACGCCGCACTGCACTGGCCGCCGCGACTCCGCCCGGCCGACGCGGCGGTGCCCGCCGAGGCGGAGGCGCTGCAACAGGAGTTGATCGCCGAGCTGCTCGCCGCCGATGTGCTCATCGTGGGCGCGCCGATGTACAACTACTCGCTGCCGTCGAGCCTCAAGGCGTGGATCGACCACATCCACGTCCCCGGCGTCACTGCCGACTTCGACATCGAGGCGCACCCGCTCCTCGGCCGCCCGGCGGTCATCGTCTCGCCCCGCGGGCTCTCCTACGATCCGGGCTCGCCGACCGATGGCTGGGACCACGCCGTACCGCCACTTCAGCTCATCATCGGCACGGCGCTCCAGATGCGCGTGACGGTGCTCACCACGAGCCTCACCCTCGCCGACACCGTGCCGCCGCTCGCCGAGTTCCGGCAGCGGGCTGTCGCGGAATTCGAGGCGGCCCGAGCAGAGGCCGTCGCGCTCGCCCGGCAGCTATAGACCTCAGTATTCGGTGATCCTGCCGAGTACGTCGAGCGCCTCGCCCAGTACGGCGACGAGGTCGGCGGCCGGGTTGTTCAGCCAGTCCTCGTAGGCGGCGAGTGAGGCTGACAGGAACGCCCAAGCGATCATCTGCGGGGCGAGATCGCCGGTATCCTGCCCGAGGCGCTCAGCGGCGAACTCGGCGATCGCCTGTCGCCATTTCGCATAGCGGAGCATGCCGTGGGCGACGAGGCTCGGGACCCGTAGCAGCAGCCCCATCCGCTCCCGGTGGTACGGCAGCTCTTCCGCTGGGTAGTCGTTGAACGTGAGGACGGCGTCGCGGAGAGCGGCGAACAGCGGCACCCCGTCCGGCACCGCGGCGAGGTGCGCGCGCATCGCTGCGACGAGGTCGTCGAACTCGCCCCACGGCAGGTCATTCTTCGAGTGGAAGTAGCGGAAGAAGGTGCGCCGGCCGATACCTGTCGCCGCGGCGATCTCGTCGATTGTCACCGCGTCGAAGCCGCGCTCGACGAAGAGCCGCAGGCCGATATGGGTGAGCTCGGCGACGTTCGTCGCTGGAACCCGGCCGGTGCGGCCTCGGCGTTCGCCGGTCCGTTCCGAATCCATCACCCCATTCTTTCCCTCCTCCCTGTCGCCGAGGAGGAGTACCGTCAGCATTAATAACAGCACTGAGTGCCAAATTAGCGTCAGACTGTTGACAACGGGGCCGTGGTGGTCTGGCGCACAAAGCGGAAGGGGCGCGCAACGGGGCGTGGGGACGGAACGATCGCGCGCCCATCACCGGCGCGACCCGAACGCGACAGAAGCGGGCGTCGCGCCGATCTCGGAGGCGAGCCGTAGCCGCCGGTGCCGCCTTGTCGACGGCTGCTGGTGCGTTCCTGAAGTAACACGACCGGAGAGGATCTCATGACCGATATCGCCCCTACAAGCGCCCGAGCGCGCATCCTCTCCCGGCTCGTCGGCCGCGAGCGCGAACTCGACCTCGCTCTCGCGGTCGTCGACGCCGGCCGCGATCTCGTCCTGGAGGGCCCGCCTGGGACCTCGAAGACGACGATGCTCAAGGCGATCACCGCAGAATGGGGCATCCCGCTTCTGCTCGTCGAGGGCAACGGCGATCTCACCCCGGCGAAACTCGTCGGCTACCACTCGCCGGCCAGAGTGCTCCGCGAGGACTACACCGCCGAGAACTTCGTCCCTGGCCCGCTCGTCGCCGCGATGCAACGCGGTGGCTTCCTCTACATCGAGGAGTTCAACCGCGCGCCCGAGGACACCCTCAATGTGCTCCTCACCGCGATGGCCGACCGGCAGCTCGAGGTGCCGAGGTACGGCACGGTCGTCGCAGATCCGAGTTTCCGGGTGATCGCCTCGATGAACCCCTTTGACAACGTGGGAACGACCCGGTTGTCGACGAGCATCAGCGATCGCCTCAACCGCGTCATCATCGACTATCAGGACGCCGAGGCGGAGGCGGGCATCGTTCGGCTCCGAGCCCGTCTGAGCGGCGCGATCGCCGAGCCGATCGTGCTCGACGCCGTCGCGGTGACCCGGCTCACCCGCGCGCATCCGGACGTTCAGCAGGGCTCCAGCGTGCGCGGCGCGATCGATCTCGCGCTCATCGCCGACCGGCTGCTCTCAGGCCGTGGCATTGACGACCGCTCCGACGAGCGGTACGCGCTGACCTTCCTTGATGCGATGAACGTGGCGCTCTCCGGCCGCATCCGCGTCGATGAGGCGGCCGAGACGACGCCTGAGCTCGTGCTCCGCGAGATCTGGGAGCAGCACTTCGTGCTCGACCCGGCGGCGGCCGAGCCCGGTTGAAGAGCCATCGAGGCCTCGTCGCCGCTCTCCCGGAGCGCTGAGCGGCCGATTCCGAAATCGCTGCAGCGTAGGCCGAAACAGCTCGACGAGGCCCCGCTCGTCTTCGGCGCGAGGGGCGGTGGGACGGTGCTGCGGGCGGAGCCCGGCCGCGGCCGCAGTGCAAAAGGCGAGCCGCCGCCGACGAACGGCCGCGGCGAGACCGACGAGACAGCCGAGCTCGTGCTCGCCGATGAAGATGCCGTTGCCGAGCCGGAGGTGCTTGCGCGGGCGCGTCTGATCGCCGCCAGGCTCTCGATTCCACGACCCAGCGCGCGCTACGAACGTCGGCGCGGCGTCAACCGGCCGCGGAGCGTCCGCTACCGGGAAGGCGCAACCGAGCTCGACCTCGACCGGACCGTGGACGTGCTCGTCGAACAGCCGTTCCCGGAGGACGAGGACCTTGTCGTCCGGGAGCCGATCCGCGAGCCGCGACGCGTCGTGCTCGCCGTCGACGTGTCGGGTTCGATGAAGGGGGAGCGGGTGCGGACCGCGGCGGCGGCGGTCGGCGCGCTTGCCGGCGAACTCGAGCGTGACGCACTCGGGGTCATCGCGTTCTGGTCGGATGCGGCGGTGCTGCTCCGTCTCGGCGAGCCGATCCGCCCGATGGAGCTGCTCGACACGCTGCTGCGGATTCCGGCGCGTGGGCTCACGAATGTCGCCTTCCCGCTCGAGCTCGCCGGGCGGCAACTCGAAGGCCTGCCCTCACGGAACTCGCGGGTGATCCTGCTCTCCGACTGCGTGCACAACGCCGGGCCGGATCCGCGGGTCTTCGCTGCGAGACTCCCGCGGCTCGACGTCCTGCTCGACGCGAGCGGTGAGCGCGATGCCGAGCTCGGTCGTCAACTCGCGCAGCGGGGGCGCGGAAGACTGAAGGTCGTGCGACGATTCAACGAGGTGGCCCCGGCGCTCACCGAGATGTTCCGACCTTGACGAACGTCTCGAAGGCCGTTCGATTTACGGCACTCAGTGCCACTAGTATCGAGTGGGTCGTCTGAAGGAGTCATCATGGCCAAGCAGAATCCCTGGTTCGAAACCGTGCTCGAGGCGCAGCGGCGCGCCGAGAAGTTCCTCCCGCCGTCGGTTTACGCGGCGCTCGTCGCCGGCAGCGAGCGAGGGAAGACTCCGCAGGACAATATGGACGCCTTCGCGGAAATCCAGTTCGCGCCGCATGTGGCCGGGCACCAGCCCACGCGGAAACTGGACACCACGATCCTCGGCATCCCGATCTCCATGCCGGTCATCATCTCGCCGACCGGTGTCCAGGCGATTCGTCCGGAGGGCGAGGTCGGTGTCGCCCGCGCCGCAGCAAGCCGCGGCACGATCATGGGTCTCTCCTCCTTCGCCTCCAAGCCGATCGAGGAAGTCGCCGCGGCCAACCCGAACACGTTCTTCCAGATGTACTGGACGGGAACCCGCGAGCAGCTCGAGCAGCGCATGGCGCGCGCCCGCGCCGCCGGCGCGAAGGCGCTCATCGTGACGACCGACTGGTCCTTCTCCGTCGGCCGCGACTGGGGCAGCCCGGTGATCCCGGAGAAGATGAACTTCAAGGCGATCTGGGACATGAAGTGGGAAGGCATCACCCATATCCCGTGGTCCTGGCAGTGGGTCACCGGCGGCGGCCTTCCGGACCTCACCGCCCCGAACCTCCGCGACCCCAAGACCGGCGTCTCACCCACCTTCTTCAACGCCTACTACGAGTGGCAGCAGACGCCGCCGCCGCAGTGGGAGGACATCGCCTGGATCAAGCAGGCCTGGGGCGGCCCGCTCATTCTCAAGGGCATCACCCGGGTCGACGACGCGAAGCGGGCGGTGGACGCGGGTGTCGACGCGATCTCGGTCTCGAACCACGGCGGCAACAACCTCGACACCACCCCGGCCACGATTCGCTGCCTGGCCGCGGTTGCGGCCACAGTCGGCGACGAGGTCGAGGTGCTGCTCGACGGCGGTGTCCGCCGCGGTGGCGACGTCGCGAAGGCGCTCGCGCTCGGCGCCCGCGCGGTGATGATCGGCCGCGCCTATCTCTGGGGCCTCGCGGCGAACGGCCAGACCGGCGTCGAGAACGTCCTCGACCTGCTCCGGATGGGCCTTGATTCGGCGCTCAACGGCCTCGGCCACTCGTCGATCGAGGAGCTCAGCCCGGAGGACTTCTACATTCCGGAAGGCTTCTCCCGGAAGCTCGGCGATGCCCCTCTCGAGACGAAGCCGGCGTCGAAACCGCGCACCGGGCGTGCTGCGACGACTGACTGAACTCGCCTGGCCGGCCATCCCGGCGCAGGCGCTGCTCGTCGTGCCGCTCGGCTCGACGGAGCAGCACGGGCCGCAGCTGCCGTTCGACACCGACGCGGCGGTGGCCGCGGCGGTCGCCGAGAGCGCCGCGGCGGAGCTCGACGCGGTGCTTGCCCCGGTCCTCGCCTACGGGGCAAGCGGCGAGCATGCCGGCTTCCCCGGCACGCTCTCGATCGGAGAGGCTGCGCTGCGGATGGTTCTTGTCGAGCTCGCCCGCTCGGCGGACTGGGCGATGCGGATCGCATTCGTGAACGGTCACGGTGGCAACGTCGCGGCCCTCGCCGATGCCGTTCGGCAGCTTCGCACCGAGGGGCACGACGTCGGCTGGGTGCCCTGCGCGGCCGCTGGGCTCGACGCGCACGCCGGCCACGCCGAGACCTCGCTCATGCTCCGGCTGCGCCCGGACGACGTCGGTCCGGAACGGCCGGTTGGTGCGACCGAGCCGGTCCTCGAGCTCATGCCCGCGCTTCGCGAGCGCGGCATCGCCGGTGTCTCGCCGACCGGTGTGCTCGGCGACGCCCGCGGCGCGACCGCCACGACGGGCGAGGCGCTGCTGGCGGAGATGGTCGCCGGCGTGGTGCGGCGTGTCCGCGCCTGGCGGCCTGCCGAGCACGGCCTGCTCCGGGACCCGACATGACGCTCCCGATCGGCTTCACGGTCCGGATCAACCGCAGGACCCGGCTCCTCGAGGCAGGCCGGGTGCTCGTCGGCGGCTCGCCGACCACGGTCCTCGCGCTCACCGGGCTCGCCCGCGCGGTGCTCACCGACCGGGTCATCCGGATCACCGGTGAACCGAGCGCGCGGCTCGCCCGGTTGCTCCTCGACCGGGGCATGGCGGACCCGGTGGTCGAGGCGTTACCGGATCTCGACGTCGACGTCACGGTCGTGATCCCGATCCGAGACCGCCCGGTGCAGCTCGACCGGCTGCTGGCGAGCGTTCCGGGCGGACTCCGAGTCATCGTCGTCGACGACGGCTCGCGACGGCCAGAACTCGTCGCCGCGGTCGCGCGGCGGCACGGGGCCGAGCTGCTGCCGCTCCCGGTGAACGTCGGACCGGCCGGCGCCCGCAACGCCGGCCTCGCGCGAGTCGCCACCCAGTTCGTCGCCTTCGTCGACTCGGACATCGTGCTCGATCCCGACGCGATCCGGATCCTGCTTCGCCACTTCGCAGACCCGGGAGTCGGCCTCGCGGTCCCCCGCGTCGCCGCATACCGGCGAGGCGGTTCGGAAGGCTGGATTGCGCGCTACGAGGCCGGTCGCTCCTCGCTCGACCTCGGCACGGAGCCGGCCTCGATCCGGCCGCGCTCGACTGTCTCCTGGGCGTCGAGCGCCTGCGTCGTCGCCCGGGTCGCGGCGATCGGCTCCGGCTTCGACGACACGATGAGGGTCGGCGAGGACGTCGATCTGGTATGGCGGCTCGTCGACGCGGGGTGGCGCGCACGGTACGAGCCGGCGGCGACCGCGTACCACGACCACCGCATCGCGTTCTGGCCGTGGCTGCGCCGGAAGTTCTTCTACGGCACGAGCGCGGCGCCGCTCGCCCAGCGGCACTCCGAGCACATCGCCCCCGCGGTGCTCGCGCCATGGGGGATCGGGCTCGCCGTGGTGCTGCTCGCCCAGCGGTGGTGGTCGATCCCCGCGGCGCTCGGCATTGCGGCGTCCACCGCGAATCGGATCGCGCGGAAGCTCCCGATCGAGCATCCGCGACGTTGGGGCGCGGTACTCGCCGCACGCGGTGTCGCGAACACGCTCGGCCAGTTCTCGGCGCTGCTCCTCCGCCACTGGTTGCCGGTCACCGCGATCGCTGCGATCCGCTCGCGGCGGATTCGTCGCGCGGTGCTCGTCGCCGCGGTCGCGGACGCCGTGGTCGAGTACGCCAAGAGCGACCGATCGCTCGATCCGCTCCGGTTCGGCGTCGCACGGCGGCTCGACGACCTCGCCTACGGTGCCGGCGTCTGGTGGTCGGCGATCAGAAGGAAATCGTTCGCAGCCCTCAGGCCTGCGCTTTCCCCGGCGACCGAAGCCCGCCGAGGCGGTGTCAGCGACGCCGCAGACCCTCAGCATCGAGGTCCGAACTGAGGATCGGCGATGCGGCTATCGGCGTCGCCACCACCGCCACGAGACCCCGCGAGAAATCGGGGGTCTCGCCCGTTTCGGCACGCATTCGAAGATCAGCGCACCGATGCTCGCTGGGCCCGATGGCAGGCCGGTGTACCCGATGACGGCCAGGAGACCCTGCGATTCTACAAAAACTGCGGGCTCCCGTCTCGACCTGCAGTCGGCCTATTCGACGGTGAGCTGGGTGTACATTCCGGCCGCATAGTGGCCGGGGAGGTTGCAGACGAGTTCGTAGCGGCCCGGCGTCAGGTTGACAGTGACCCAACTTGAAGAACCCGGCGGGATCCCATCCCCGACACCCGACCCGCAGGAATTCGACGCTTCGCCGAGGCTTCCCGTCTCATCGACCTTGCCGTCGCCGCCGATCGCCCGCTCTCCCGCGAGCTGGGAACCCTGCAGCGGAAGGATCAGCATCTCGTGGCTCACGCTGCCACGATTGCTGACGAGGAAGGTGACCGTCCCGTGCTGAACGGTTGCAGTGTCGGCCACGAGCCGCATCGCCCCGGCCCGCATCATCCCGGTGCTTCCGCCCACCATGGGACCGCCCATGTTGGTTACCGTGACGTTTACGACGGGGGCGGACTGCGCGGGAACCACACAGGAGTTGTCTCCGATCGGGCGCCACCCACCGTCGAGCTGGCCTATGGCGACGATCGAGAGCCCGGTGAGAACCAGGGTCGCCACGATTCCGCCGACGACAGTCGTGAGTCGGGAACGGTCCCACAACGAGGTCACTCGGAGTTCCGCAAGGTCGTGCGGCGCGCGCGATATTCCGTTTCGTCGATCTCGCCGCGAGCGAAGCGCTCGTTCAAGATCCGTTCCGCACTCTCATGAGAAGGTGCTGCGGGCCGGGAAGAGATCTCCGACGATGGCCTGTGCCGGAACGCCGCGATGACCACGGCCACCACGGCCCCCCAGAAGAGCAGCATCACGATCACCATGATGATCCACCCGCCAACACCCCAAGCGGCACCGTCGTATCCATATCCATACATCATGATCGGACCTCCATGGCGCTGACCGTATTCGCGACGACGTGCCACTCGACAGGGTCGTTGGTCCCCTCGGTCATGAATCGGCCTGGCTTTTGTTCCTATCTGGTTTCCTGTCCGGCGGTCGCCGGGTGGCCTGATTCGTGGTCAGCGTAGTACGAGTGCTCGACTTCCAGAGGGGTGCGCATGTCGGGTTCGCCGTGGCGGCGGGCGTTGTCCCACCACCACAACCCACCCGAGCGTTGCGAGCTCGACCTGCTCGAGTGCGCCACGGCCCGCGCTGGCGGATCAGCTCGGTCTTGTAGAGGTTGTTGACGGCCTCGGCCATCGCATTGTCGAACGAGTCGCCCACGGTCCCGGTGGAAGGTACGGCGCCGAGTTCGAGGATCCGATCGGCGTAGACCATCGCGGTGTGGCTCGACCCGTGATCGGCGTGGTGGGTCAGCCCGTCGAGTCGGCCACCCGCGTTCCAGGCGGCCATGTCCAGCGCCTGCAGCGGCAGGACCTCTGACCGCAGCGTCGCGGCGGCGTTCCACCCGACGATGCGGCGGGAGTAGACGTCAGTGACGAACGCGACAGAGGCGAACCCGGGCCATGCCGCCACGTAGGTCACGTCACAGGCCCAGAGCCGGCGAGGCGCGTCGGCGGTGAGCCGCCGGTTGACGGGATCGGCCGCAGCGCCTGCGTCGTGTCGGAGCGGGTCGGGAGCACCCGCTCCGACTTCCTGACGCCGTGAACTCCGGCGGGCCGCATCAGCCGCGCGGTCTGGTCCCGGCCGATGCCCCACCCCTGTCGGCGCAGCAGCGCAGGCATCTTCCGGCGCCCGTAGACGCCATAGTTTCCCGCATGCCGGCGGGCCCTCCGCCACCAGCAACCCGTCACGCAGCTGCCGCGCCGGCGGGACACCGGCCTTCGCGGCCCGATACCCGCGTGCGGTGATGAACCCTCGCACCGCCGGGCGCAGCACCCGGCAGCTGAACTCGACCCCGAAACGATCCCGGTGCATATCGGCGAACCGGATCATCTCGTCGAGGGCCGGTCGAGCTCCTTCGCGAAAAACACGCTCGCCGCCTTGAGCACCTCGTTCGCCGTGCGCAGCTCGGCGTTCTCCCCGCGCAGCCGCCGGTTCTCCTCAACCAGGTCGCTCGTGGGCCCTGGGACCCGGCCCGCGTCGATCTCCACTCGCCGCGCCCACATGCGCAGCATCTCCGGACTCATCCCCAGCACCCCCGCGACGTGGCCGACCGCGGCGGACTTGTGCTCATGCTCCGGTATCGCCCCGGCGGGCATCCGCAGCGCACGCGACTCCATCTCGGGTACAAACTTCTCCGGCATCGCCGCCCATCCTGAAACAAAGGACGGAACGAAAGCCAGGCCGATTCATCGAGCACCGGATCGGCGCCCATCGGAGTAGGGGCTGTAGTGATCGGTTCATCACTTTCTCTGGACAGGGGGCTTCCGGGAGGGTTACGGGACGACGCTTGGTGCGGGTGCCAGCGCGGGGCTGTTTGCGGGTGCGGGTACCGCCGGGACCGGCAGGCGCAGCCGTTTGAGCAGGAGCGCGTTGACGGCCACGATGACGGAGGAGCCGGACATGCTGATGGCGGCGATCTCGGGGGTGAGCATCAATCCGAACGCGGGGACGAACACGCCGGCGGCGATCGGCAGGGCGATGGCGTTGTAGCCGATGGCCCAGCCGAGGTTCTGCCGCATCTTCCGCAGCGTCCCCTTCCCGATCCGCAGCGCGATGGCCACGTCGAGCGGGTCGGAGCGCATCAGCACCACGTCGGCTGTTTCGATGGCGACGTCGGTTCCGGCGCCGATCGCGATGCCGAGGTCGGCCTGGGCGAGGGCGGGGGCGTCGTTCACACCGTCGCCGACCATCGCGACCTTCTTTCCGGCTCTCTGCAGCTCGGCGATCTTCGCGGACTTGTCCTCGGGCAGCACTTCGGCGATGACCGTGTCGATGCCCAGCAGCGACGCGATGCGCTCCGCGGTGGGCTTGTTGTCGCCGGTGAGCATGACGACTTCGATGCCTGCCTCGTGGAGGGCGTCGATCGCGGTTTTCGCGGTGTCGCGGGGTGCGTCGGCGAGACCGATGACGCCGGCGACTTTCCCGTCGACGGCGAACATGATTGCCGTGCGTCCGGTCTCGGCAAGGGACTTCTGGGCCGCCTCGACCGGGGTGATGTCGATGCTCTGCTGACCCATCAGCCGGGTGTTGCCGAGCACGACCTGTCGTCCGTCGACCGTGGCGATGGCGCCCTGCCCGGCGACGTTGCGGAACGCGGACGCGGTCCGGCGCGGGATGTTCCGGCCGTCGGCGTAGGCGACGATCGCCTTCGCCAGCGGATGCTCCGATTCCCGCTCGAGCGCAGCCGCCAGCGACAGCAGTTCGAGGTCGTCCATACCGACGGGCAGGTAGTCGGTGACCTCGGGTTCGCCTTTGGTGAGGGTGCCGGTCTTGTCCAGCACGACCGTGTCGATGTGGGCGGCGGTTTCGATCCCGGCCGCGTTCTTGAACAGCACGCCGCGTTTCGCGCCGAGGCCGGTGCCGACCATGATCGCGGTCGGGGTGGCGAGTCCGAGCGCGTCGGGGCAGGTGATGACCACGACGGTGATGGCGAACAGGATCGCGGTGGGCACCGGTGCACCGGTCAGCCACCAGACCAGGAAAGTCACGCTGCCGCCGATCAGGGCAGCCAGCACGAGCCAGAATGCGGCCCGGTCCGCGAGACGCTGGCCGGGGGCTTTGGAGTTCTGCGCCTCCTGCACGAGCTTCACGATCTGCGCCAG
>NZ_DAIEII010000047.1:0-34013 GCF_027352875.1 Gryllotalpicola sp. | reverse complement strand
GCCGCCGCGCGCGATGTCGCCTACGACGTGCTCCGCGCGGTGCGCGAGGACGACGCCTACGCCAACCTGCTGCTGCCGACGCGCATCGACCGCGCCCGGCTCGGCGCTGCCGATGCCGGTCTCGCGACCGAACTGACCTATGGTGCGCTGCGCCTGCGGGGCTACTACGACCGGGTCATCGCGCTGGCCGCCGGGCGACCGGTCGAGCGCATCGACCCTCCGCTGCTCGATGTGCTGCGCCTCGGTGCGCATCAGCTGCTCTCGATGCGCATTCCGGCGCACGCGGCGGTCAACGAGTCCGTCGCGCTGGCCGCGCGGGTCGCCGGCACGTCGAAGACCGGGTTCGTCAACGCCGTGCTCCGCGCCATCGAGCGCGTGCCCGCCTCGGAATGGCGCGAGCGTGTCGCCGCAGGGTCGACGGATGCCGACGACCGGCTCGCCGCGCTGACCTCCCACCCGGCCTGGATCATCCGCGCGCTCCGCCAGGCTCTGGCACTCGAGGGTCGCGAGGCAGAGCTCGGCGCCCTGCTCGAAGCGGACAATGCCGCGCCCCGAGTCAATCTGGTGGCGCTGCCCGGGCTGGTGCCCGGCGGCGAACTCAGGAAGATCGGGCATCCAGACCGGTTCTCGCCGTACGGCTTCGCCCCCGACGACCCGTTCTCCCTGGTCGCCCGCAGCAACGGCACGATCCGCGTGCAGGACGAGGGCTCGCAGCTCGCCGCCCTCGCCCTCGTCGCCGCGCGCCCGATCGCACCCGGCGAGCGCTGGCTCGACCTCTGCGCCGGCCCCGGCGGCAAGGCGGCCCTGCTCGGCGCCGAGGCCGAACGCGGCGGCGCGACCCTGCTCGCCAACGAGCTCATTCCCGCTCGGGTCGGACTCGTCGAGCGCGCCGTCGCCCCGGTGAAGGACACCGTCACCGTCGTCCAGGCCGACGGCCGCTGGTACGGCGCCGACCACCCCGGCGAGTTCGACCGCATCCTTCTCGATGCACCGTGCACCGGTCTCGGCGCATTGCGCCGCCGACCCGAGGCGCGCTGGCGCAAGCAGCCGCGCGATGTCGCCGAACTGACCAGACTGCAGTCCGAGCTCCTCGAGTCGGCGGTCGGCGCCCTCGCGCACGGCGGCGTCCTCGCCTACGTCACCTGCTCGCCGCATGTGGGGGAGACGCGCGCGGTCGTCGCGGACGCCCTCAAGCGGCATCCCGAACTCGCCGAGCTGCCGACGCAGCAGATCGTGCAGGATTCCGCGCGCGAGCCCCTCGACCTCGCGGGCCCCGCCGCCCAGGTTCAGCTCTGGCCGCATCGCCACGGCACCGACGCGATGTTCATCGCCCTGCTGGCGAAGAATTAGCCGGATACCCTCGACACGTGCCCGCACGCATCAACCCGAGCATCCTCAGCGCCGACTTCGTCAACATGGAGCGCGACCTCGACCGCATCGGCACGGCCGACTACGTCCACGTCGACGTCATGGACAACCATTTCGTGCCCAACCTCACGTTCGGCCCTCAGATGGTCGAGCGCATCCAGGCCGTGAGCCCCATCCCGCTCGACGTGCACCTCATGATCGACGACCCTGACCGCTGGGCGCCGGGTTACGCCGAGCTCGGCGCGTTCTCCGTGACCTTCCACGCCGAGGCGGCGGCGGATTCCGTCGCACTGGCCCGCCGCCTCCGCGAGATCGGCGCCCGCGCCGGCATCGCCCTCAAACCCGGCACCGCGGTCGAGCCCTACCTCGAGATCCTCGGCGAGTTCGACCAGGTGCTCGTCATGACCGTCGAGCCGGGATTCGGCGGGCAGCGGTTCATCGCCGACGTCATGCCCAAGCTCGACGCCCTCCACGCCGAGCGCGCCAGGACTGGCCTCGATGTGTGGCTGCAGGTCGACGGCGGCGTCACCGTGGACACCATCCGGATCGCCGCCGAGCACGGCGCCGACACCTTCGTCGCGGGCTCCAGCGTGTTCGGCGCACCCGACGCCGACGCCGCGATCGTCGAGCTGCGGGCCGCGGCGGCGCAGCACCTCCACTAGCCTGGAAGGCGTGAAGACCTTCGACGACCTCTTCGCAGAGCTCAGCGAGAAGGCCGCCCTGCGCCCCGAGGGCTCGAGCACCGTCGCCGAGCTCGACGCCGGACTCCACACGATCGGCAAGAAGATCGTCGAGGAGGCCTCCGAGGTCTGGATGGCCGCCGAATACCAGTCCGACGACGAGACCGCCGCCGAGATCTCGCAGCTGCTCTACCACCTGCAGGTGCTCATGCTGGCCAAGGGCCTGACGAAGGAGGACGTCTGGCGACATCTCTGATGCCGCCACCCGACCCCTCCTCGACCCGTCAGACCCGACCAGAAAGCCACCGATATGTCCTCCAGCCCGCTGCGCGTCGCGGTGCCCAACAAGGGCTCGCTCTCCGAGACGGCCGCCGAATACCTCAAAGAGGCCGGCTACTACGGCCGCCGCGACCTCAAAGAACTCATCGTCAGCGATCCCCGCAACGACGTCGAGTTCTTCTACCTGCGCCCGCGCGACATCGCAACCTACGTAGGCTCCGGGGCGCTCGACGTCGGCGTCACCGGCCGTGACCTGCTCATCGACGCCGGCAGCGACGCGCACGAGGTCGCGCCGCTGGGCTTTGCCGCGTCGACGTTCCGCTTCGCGGGCCCGCTGGGCGAGTTCCAGGAACTGGCCGATCTCCAGGGCAAGCGGGTCGCGACCTCGTACCCCGGTCTGGTCGGAGGATTCCTCGCCGCGGCGGGCGTGACCGTCACACTCGTCGCGCTCGACGGCGCCGTGGAGTCCGCGGTGCACCTCGGCGTCGCCGATGCGGTCGCCGACGTCGTCGAGACGGGGACCACGCTGCGCAAGCAGGGCCTGGAGATCTTCGGACCCGTCATCCTGCAGTCCGAGGCGGTGCTCATCGCGAACGCCACGACGAAGCCCGGCACCGAGACCCTCTACCGCCGCCTGCAGGGGGTCATGGTCGCGCGCCAGTACGTGCTCATGGACTACGACCTGCCCAGCGAGCTCTTCGAGCAGGCTGCTGCGATCACCCCCGGCATCGAGTCGCCGACGGTCAGCCCGCTCAAGGACCCGGCCTGGCTCGCCGTGCGCGTCATGGTGCCGATCGGCGACGTCAACGCCGTCATGGATGCCCTCTACGAGCTCGGCGCCCGAGCCATCCTCGTCACGCCGATCCACGCGGCGCGCATCTAGGCGGGCGCGACCATGAGCCTCGCCATCCGCGTCATCCCGTGCCTCGACGTCGACAACGGCCGCGTGGTCAAGGGCGTCAACTTTCAGAACCTGCGGGATGCCGGCGACCCGGTCGAGCTCGCCGCACGCTACTACGCGCAGGGCGCGGACGAGCTCACCTTCCTCGACGTCACGGCGACGGTGGAGGGCCGCGGCACGCTCCTCGAGACCGTGCAGCGCACCGCCGAGCAGGTGTTCATCCCGCTCACGGTCGGCGGGGGAGTGCGCTCCGTCGACGACGTCGCGAGCCTGCTCGCGCACGGCGCCGACAAGATCGGCGTCAACTCGGCGGCGATCGCCCGCCCGGCGCTGCTCGGCGAGATCGCCGACCGCTTCGGCTCGCAGGTGCTCGTGCTCTCGCTGGATGTCAAGCGCAGCCCGCGCACCGATTCGGGATTCGTCGTCACCACGCACGGCGGCCGCACCGAGACCGACCTCGACGCCCTGGAATGGGCCGAGCAGGCCATCGGGTTCGGCGCGGGGGAGCTGCTCGTCAACTCGATCGATGCCGACGGCACCCAGGCGGGCTTCGACCTCGAACTCACCCGTCTCATGCGGGCGGTGTCCTCGGTGCCGGTGATCGCGTCAGGCGGCGCGGGCAGGGCGGCCGATTTCGCCCCGGCGATCGCGGCGGGCGCGGATGCCGTGCTCGCAGCGTCGATCTTCCACAACGGCACGGTGACGATCGGCGAGGTCAAGGCCGATCTCATCGCACAGGGCTGGGAGGTGCGCCGATGAGCGAGTTCCCCGACGGCCGAGCTGCCGGCGACGACGGCAGGTCACGGCCTGATGCGGCGGCGATCGCAGATCGGATCCGCTTCAACGCCGATGGCCTGTTCCCCGCCATCATCCAGCAGCACGACACCAAAGAGGTGCTCATGCTCGGCTGGATGGACGCCGAGGCGCTGCGCCGCACGCTCACCGAGGGCCGCGTCACGTTCTGGTCGCGCTCCCGCCAGGAGTACTGGCGCAAGGGCGACACGAGCGGCCACGTGCAGTTCGTGAAGCAGGCGGCCCTCGACTGCGACGGCGACACGCTGCTCGTGCAGGTCGAGCAGATCGGTGCGGCCTGCCACACCGGCGACCGCACCTGCTTCGACGCTGACGTGCTCGACCCCGTGGTCGGCGACGCGGGCGGTGCCGGATGACGACGACCACGCGCGCCGCCTTCGACGTGCTGCTCCAGGGCCACCGCGTCGTGCCCGTCGTGCGCGACCTCTTCGCCGACGGCGAGACGCCGGTCGGGGTCTTCCGCAAGCTCGCCGGCACGCGGCCTGGCACCTTCCTGCTGGAATCCGCCGAACAGGGCGGCATCTGGTCGCGCTACTCGTTCGTGGGCGCGCGCTCGTTCGGCATGCTGACCCAGACCGCCGGGACCTCGACCTGGCTGAGCTACGGCCTCGACGAGTCCCGGGCGCTCGGCAGCATCATGCCCGACGTCAAGCCGCTCGACGTCCTCGACGCGTTCTACCAGCGCTGGGCGACGCCGCGCATCGCAGGGCTCCCGCCGCTCACGGGCGGCCTCGTCGGCTTCATCGGGTGGGAGGCCGTGCGCCAGCTCGAGCGCCTGCCGCATCAACCGGTCGCGGACTACGACGTGCCCGGCCAGGCGCTGGGCTTCGTCGCCGATCTCGTCGTGCTCGACCACAAGCTCGGCACCGTGCAGCTCATCGCCAACGCGCTGAACGACGGCCTCGAGGATGCCGACACGCTCTGGGCCGACGCGCAAGCCCGGATCGATGCGCTCCAGCACGCGCTCGCGCAGCCGCTCGACGCGCAGATCGACCGGGCCGACCTCGACCTCGCGCCGGAGCCGCACCACCGCACCGCGCGGGAGGACTACCTCGCCGCCGTCGAGCGCTCGCAGGAGTACATCCGCGCCGGTGACGTGTTCCAGGTCGTCATCTCGCAGCGCTTCGAGCAGCCGGTGACCGCCGCGCCCGTCGACGTCTACCGGGTGCTGCGCTCGCTCAACCCGAGCCCGTACATGTACCTGCTGCAGCTCGAGCGCCCCGACGGCACGCCGTACCAGATCGTCGGCTCGAGCCCCGAGGCGCTCGTCAAGGTCACCGACGGCAGGGTCATCACTCACCCGATCGCAGGGTCCCTGCCCCGCGGCGCGACGCCCGAGGCCGACGTGCAGAACGAGACCGACCTGCTCGCGAGCCCCAAGGAGCGCGCCGAGCACCTCATGCTCGTCGACCTGTCGCGCAACGACCTCGCGAAGGTCTGCGTCGCGGGCACTGTCGCGGTGACCGAGTTCATGCGGGTCGAGCGCTTCAGCCACATCATGCATCTCGTCTCGACTGTCGAGGGCGACCTGCAGGATGGCGCGGACGCCGTCGACGTGTTCAAGGCGACCTTCCCCGCCGGCACGCTCTCCGGCGCGCCGAAGCCGCGCGCATTGGAGATCATCGACGAGCTGGAGCCCGCGCAGCGCGGAGTGTACGGGGGAGTGGTCGGCTACTTCGATTTCGCCGGCGACGCCGACCTCGCCATCGCCATCCGCACCGCAACGCTCATCGGGGGCACAGCCTACGTCCAGGCCGGTGGCGGTCTGGTAGCGGATTCTGTTCCTGTGAACGAATTCCAGGAATCGCAGAACAAGGCAGCCGCCCCGCTGCGCGCGGTCACCGTGGCGAACGCCATGGTGAGGCTTTCGTGAGCGGCCGCGCCCTCAAGTGGGTGACGGTCCTGGCCGTCTTGGTCGGCGCCGGCATCGCCCTCGTCTCGACCACCCAGCCCTGGCTCGTCATCACGCTCACCGCCGCAGCGGGGCACCCGGCGCCGCTGAGCATCACGGGCTCTGACGCGGCCGCCGCCGTCATCGCGCTCGGCGTCGCCGGCCTCGCGCTGGCGCTGGCCCTGGCGATCGCGGGCCGCGTCGCGCGCATCGTCGTGGGGCTGCTGGGCATCGCCGTCGCCGTCTGCCTCATCTGGGCTGCGGTCCCGGCCGCTGCCGAACTGCACGGCGGCTACGACCAGATCACCGCCGCGACGGGCATCGCCGGACACGCCTCGGTGCTCGCCCTCATCGCGGGCGTCGACGGGCAGTGGTGGCGCTTCGTGCCCTTCGCCGGTGGCGTCCTCATCGGACTCGGCGCACTCTCGGCGGTCGTCCTGGGCGGACTCTGGCCGCAGGCCTCCCGCCGCTACGAGTCGTCCACGCGCCTCGCCCCCGCCAAGCCTCCGGCCTCGGCATCCGACGCCGCCGTGGCCGACTGGGACGAGCTCACCCGCGGCGACGACCCGTCCGAGCGGTAGCGGCCGACTTTTGGAATCCTCACATTAGGTCTGTTGGCTAACGATGGATCCAGGACGACTCTCTGCGGGATACGTTTTGAGCATGCGAGATCCCGCTAGTGATCGCCCCGAAACGCGGTCGCTGGACGAGATCGAAGAGCGTCTGGGGCAATTGGACGCGGATTATGCCCAAGCCATCCGAGCCAAGCTTGTTCCGGCGCCGTTAGAACCCCCGCCCGGCTACGCCACAGCACCTGATCCCATCTACAAGTCATGGCAGCAATACCTTGACGCCACGACTTTGACTGAACGGCGCGCATGGTGCAGCCGAAAGGCACGACGTTCTAACCGCGAGCGGCTGATGAGTGGCCCGGTCGATTATCGACTAACAGTCGAAGATGTGCTGTTGGTGCTGACCGCGGCTGAGGGCTGGTGCGTGTATTGCGGATCCTTGGCGCTCGAGAACCGACCATCCCGACCGGATGGATCCCCAGCACCTTGGGAACACGTCGGTCGTCGGATCGGTTCTCTCGGCCACAGGGTGGCCAGGGTGAACGGCGGATCAAACTCTCCCGAGAATCTCGATTGGGTCTGCCTGTGGTGCAATGTTTGGGTCAGCGAACGACGGACTGGCGCCACAGACCACGGAGGAATTCGATAGTTCTACGTTGTTCCGGCACATCGTCTACGGAAACCCGGACTGCCTGCTCATTCGCTCACAACAGGCGGACAAATCTCCACAGGCCGACATGTAGGTCGCAATTCGTCCGTCTGCAGGGATTTGTCCGCCGCCCAAGACCGGCTCGGTTCCTCGATCCGTAGGAGTTCGTTGCGAAAACAGGGACCTTTCACAGAAAAGTCCCTACTTCCTCGATCAACTCCTACTCTCGATCCCGTCACGCAACCAGGCGGCCCGGCGACCGCGCCGGGCCAGGGGCATCCGCTAGGCTCGAAACGTCCCCTAAGCAAATCAGGAGAGTCATGAGCGACATCAGCGACCCGGGCGACGGCCACTCGCCGGCCGCCTGGACCGGAGTCATCATCATGCTGATCGGCTTCACCGCCGGTACGCTGTTCTTCTGGTTCAACGCCCCTTGGGGCGTCTACGCCTCGGCGGTCGTCGTCATCGTCGGCCCCATCGTCGGCTGGATCATGCGCAAGGCCGGCTACGGCGTCGCGGGTCCCAAGTACCAGCCGAAGCACCACTAGCTCATGCTGACCGACCTCCTTGAAGGGGCGGTCGCGGATGCCGCGGAGCGCCGGCTGACTGCGCCCTACAGCGTCGTCGAGGCCGCAGCCGTGGCACAGAGCCCTGCGCTCGATGTGCTGCACCTGCTCGCCCCGGCCGACCGCGTCAAGATCATCGCAGAGGTCAAGCGCGCGAGCCCGTCGCGCGGCGACCTCGCCGAGATTCCCGACCCCGCCGCCCTCGCCGTCTCCTACCAGACCGGCGGCGCGAGCGCGATCTCGGTGCTCACCGAGCAGCGCAAATTCCGGGGATCGCTCGCCGACCTCGAGGCCGTGCGCGCCGCCGTCGCCCTGCCGGTGCTGCGCAAGGACTTCATCGCCGAACCGTACCAGGTGCTCGAGGCGCGCGCCGCGGGTGCCGACCTGGTGCTGCTCATCGTCGCCGCCCTCGACCAGCCGACGCTGGAGAGCCTTCACGCCTTGACTCGCGAGCTCGGCATGGCGGCGCTCGTCGAGGTGCACTCCGAGGACGAGGTGCTGCGCGCCCTCGATGCGGGAGCGGGTTTGCTCGGGGTCAACGCCCGCGACCTGTTCACCTTCGAGCTCGACCGCGAGCTCTTCGGCAGGGTCGCCGACCGCATCCCCTCCGGGGTGATCCGCGTCGCGGAATCCGCCGTTCTCGAGCCGGCCGATGTGACCCGCTACCGCGAGGCCGGCGCCGACGCGGTGCTCATCGGCGAGGCGCTCGTGACGGGCGACCCGATCACGACGCTCCACGCCTTCCTCGCCGCGGGCTCCCCAGGAGGCGACGACTGATGGCGCTGCGCGACGGCGAGGGGCCCTTCTTCGGCGAGTTCGGCGGCCGGTACATGCCGGAATCGCTCATCGCCGCGCTCGACGAGCTCTCCGAGGCGTGGCAGGCGGCGAA
The DNA here is from genome assembly GCF_027352875.1 of Gryllotalpicola sp. Taxonomy (NCBI): domain Bacteria; kingdom Bacillati; phylum Actinomycetota; class Actinomycetes; order Micrococcales; family Microbacteriaceae; genus Gryllotalpicola; species Gryllotalpicola sp. The sequence continues at coordinate 25,405 of NZ_DAIEII010000047.1, read as the reverse complement.
GCTCGACCCCGAGTTCGCTGGCGAGCTCGCGGCGCTGCACCGCACGTACACGGGACGGCCGTCGATCATCACCGAGGTGCCGCGCTTCGCCGCGCACGCGGGCGGCGCGCGCATCATCCTCAAGCGCGAGGACCTCAACCACACCGGCTCGCACAAGATCAACAACGTGCTCGGCCAGGCGCTGCTCGTCAAGCGCCTCGGCAAGACGCGGCTCATCGCCGAGACCGGCGCCGGCCAGCACGGCGTCGCGACGGCGACGGCGGCCGCGTTGTTCGGCATGTCGTGCACGATCTACATGGGCGAGGTCGACACGAAGCGCCAGGCGCTCAACGTCGCTCGGATGCGCCTGCTCGGCGCCGAGGTCGTCCCCGTGACGAACGGCTCGCGCACCCTCAAGGACGCCATCAACGAGGCCTTCCGCGACTGGGTGGCCAATGTCGAGACGACGCACTACCTGCTCGGCACGGTGAGCGGTCCGCACCCGTTCCCGGCGATGGTGCGCGACTTCCAGAAGATCATCGGCGAGGAGGCCCGCGCGCAGGTCCTCGAGCTCACCGGTGCGCTGCCGACGGCGGTCGCCGCCTGCGTCGGCGGCGGCTCCAACGCGATCGGCATCTTCCACGCCTTCCTCGACGACCCGAGCGTGAAGCTCTTCGGCTTCGAGCCGGGCGGCTTCGGGCTGGATTCCGGCAAGCACGGCGCCACCCTCGAGATGGGCCGCCCCGGCATCCTGCACGGCAATCGCACCTACGTCCTCCAGGACGAGGACGGTCAGACGATGGAGTCCCACTCCATCTCGGCCGGCCTGGACTACCCGGGCGTCGGCCCCGAGCACGCCTGGCTCAAGGACCTCGGCCGCGCCACCTACCGCGCCATCACCGACGATGAGGCGATGCAGGCGTTCCGCCTGCTCAGCCGCACCGAGGGCATCATCCCGGCGATCGAGTCGGCGCATGCCCTCGCGGGCGCCATCCAGCTCGGCCACGAGCTCGGCCCCGACGCCGTGATCCTCGTCAACCTCTCCGGCCGCGGCGACAAGGACATGGAGACCGCCGGCCGCTACTTCGGCGTGCTCGACGAGGGCGGGGCCGAGCAGTGAGCGCAAGCCCCGTCGCCGACGCCATCCACGCCGCCAAAGCCGCCCAGGGCGGTGCCCTCATCGGCTACCTGCCCATCGGGTTCCCCGACCTCGAGCAGAGCGTCGAGGCCGCCGTCGCCCTCGTCGAAGCCGGCGTCGACGTGCTCGAGCTCGGCCTGCCGTACTCCGACCCGGTGATGGACGGGCCGGTCATCCAGGCCGCCACGCAGGCCGCCCTCGTTGCCGGATTCCGCGTCAAGGACGTCTTCACCGCCGTCCGGGCGGTGCGCGAGCGGGTCCGGGCCCCGATCCTCGTCATGACGTACTGGAACCCGGTGCTGCAGTACGGCGTGGAGCGGTTCGCCGACGATCTCAAGGCGGCGGGCGGCGCGGGCCTCATCACGCCCGACATCACTCCGGATTCCGCGGCCGACTGGCTCGCCGCCTCCGAGCGCGCCGGCCTCGACCGGGTGTTCCTCGCGGCCCCGACCTCGACGGACGAACGCCTCAGGCTCGCCGCCGCGCACTCGCGCGGATTCGTCTACACGGTGTCGACGATGGGCATCACCGGCGCGCGCACGGACGTCGACGCCGCCGCGCGAACGCTCGCGACGCGGCTGAGGGCGGTCGGCGCCGATCCGATCTGCGTCGGCATCGGCATCTCGACGCCCGAGCAGGTCCACGACGTCCTCCGGTACGCGGACGGCGCCATCGTGGGCTCCGCGCTGGTGAAGGCCCTCGCTGACGGCGGCGTCAGCGCCGTCGCCTCCCTCGCCGCAGCCCTCGCGAGGGGCGCACGAGATACTCCTTCCCTCGCCGACTAGCGGCTCTGCGGCGCACCCCGCGCCGCAGTACCCTCCCTTAGGATGAAGGACGTGCTGCCCCACATCCTCGTGAGCATCCCGAGCCCCGGCCCCGAGTGGCAGTCGTTCACCGTGGGCCCTCTCACGATCCGCTACTACGCGCTCTTCATGGTGCTCGGCATCATCGTCGCCGCGATCTGGACGGACCGGCGCCTCGTGAAGCGCGGCGCCGAGCCCGGCATCACGCTCGACGTCGTGCTGTGGACGGTGCCGCTCGGCATCATCGGCGCCCGCGCCTACCACGTGCTCACCCACCCGCACGACTACTTCTACGCCGGTGCAAACCTGTGGCACGTGCTCTACATCTGGGAGGGCGGCAACGCCATCTTCGGATCGTTCATCGGCGGCGCCGTCGGCCTCTACCTCGCCACGATCTTCACGAAGCTGCGCTTCTTCAGCTTCGCCGACGCCCTCGTGCCGGGCCTGCTGCTCGCGCAATCCGTCGGCCGCCTCGGCAACTACATCAACAACGAGCTCTTCGGTCTGCCGACGACGCTGCCCTGGGGCCTTGAGATCCCGACGACGAACAAGGCGTATCCGGTCGGATTGCCCGCCGGGACCCTTTTCCAGCCGCTGTTCCTCTACGAGATCATCTGGAACGTCGCCGGCATCGTCGTGCTGCTCCTCATCGAGCGCCGCTGGAAGCCGCGCTGGGGAGTCTTCTTCGGCCTCTACCTCGTCTGGTACGGCATCGGACGCTCCTACCTCGAGTCGATCCGCATCGATCCGAGCGAGTATTCGTTCTGGGGTCTTCCGACCAACGTCTGGGCCGCGATCGGCGCTGCCGCGCTCGGTGTCATCATCATCGTCGTGCAGAAGGTGCGCCACCGCGGCATCGAGCCGAGCGTGTACCGCCGGGGCCAGGAATGGGTGAAACCGGGGTCCGAGGTAGAGTTGTACGACACCGCGGCCCTCGCCAAAAGCTCGTCAGGCTCGTAATACTTCTCCATAGGCCGTAACACCCCCGACACGGCCCCAGGGCCGATGACGTCCCGCCTGACCTGCTTTCCCCCGATGTGAGGACGGTGATATGGCGTCTCTGCCGCCTTTCTCCCGCTTTAGCGCCATCCCGCCCGCGCAGGGTCTCTACGACCCGCGCGGCGAGAAGGATGCCTGCGGAATCGCCATGGTCGCGACGCTCCGAGGCACGGCAGGGCACGACATCATCGACCTCGCGCTCACGGCGCTGCGCAACCTCGAGCACCGTGGCGCGGTCGGCTCGGACGCCGGAACGGGCGACGGCGCGGGCATCATCATCCAGATGCCCGACGCGTTCCTGCGTGCGGTGGCGGGCTTCGACCTGCCGCCGGCGGGCACGTACGCCGTCGGCAACGCGTTCCTGCCGGTGAGGTTCGACGATCGCGCCGCGGTCAAGGCCGCCATCGAGGAACTCGCCGCCGAGGAGCACGTCGCCGTCCTCGGCTGGCGCGAGGTGCCGGTGCGCCCGGACGAGCTCGGCACGCTCGCCCGCGAGGCGATGCCGCACATCGAGCAGTTCTTCGTCGCCGGCCACGAGACCGAAGGTGGCACGCGCCCGGCCGGTATCGCACTCGACCGCCTCACCTTCCGCGTGCGCAAGCGCGTCGAGCGCGAGCTCGACGTCTACTTCCCGTCGCTGTCGAGCCGCACGCTCGTCTACAAAGGCATGGTGACGACGCTCCAGCTCGAGCCGTTCTACCCCGACCTCAGCGACGAGCGCTTCGCGAGCCGCCTTGCGCTCGTCCACTCGCGCTACTCGACGAACACCTTCCCGTCGTGGCCGCTCGCGCAGCCGTTCCGCATGCTCGCCCACAACGGCGAGATCAACACGGTGCAGGGCAACCGCAACTGGATGCGGGCACGCCAATCGCAGCTGGAGTCCGAGGCGCTGGGCGACCTGCGCCCGCTGTTCCCGATCGTCACAGAGGGGGCATCCGACTCGGCGTCCCTCGACGAGGTCGTCGAGCTGCTCACGCTGGCGGGCCGCTCGCTGCCTCACGCGATCATGATGACCGTCCCTGAGGCGTGGGAGAACGCGACGGAGATCGACCCGGCGCGCAAGGCGTTCTACGCCTACCACTCGGCCCTCATGGAGCCGTGGGACGGCCCGGCCGCCCTCGTCTTCACCGACGGCTCGCTCGTCGGCGCGACGCTGGACCGCAACGGATTGCGCCCGGGGCGCTTCCTCGTCACCGACGACGGCCTCGTCGTGCTCGGCTCCGAAACCGGCGTCCTCGACATCGACCCGAGCCGCGTGGTGCGCAAGGGTCGGCTGCGCCCTGGGCGGATGTTCCTCGTCGACACCGCAGAGGGCCGCATCGTCGAGGACGACGAGATCAAGAGCCAGCTCGCCGCCGCCGAGCCGTACGCCGAGTGGTTGCAGAACTCCATCAACCTGGCTGACCTGCCCGAGCGCGAGCACATCGTGCACACCCCGGCCTCGGTGACACGCCGCCAGCGCACCTTCGGGTACACCGAGGAGGAGGTGCGCATCCTGCTCACCCCGATGGCGAGGACCGGCGTCGAGCCGCTCGGCGCGATGGGCTCCGACACGCCCGTCGCGGTCCTCAGCGAGCGTCCGCGCCTGCTCTTCGACTACTTCCAGCAGCAGTTCGCCCAGGTGACCAACCCGCCGCTCGACTCGATCCGCGAAGAGGTCGTCACCTCCCTGCGCATCGGCCTCGGCCCAGAGCGCAATCTGCTGGCGTCCGGGCCCGAGCACGCCCGCCAGATCACCGTCGAGTTCCCCGTCATCGACAACGACGAGCTCGCGAAGATCCAGCACGTCGAGGCGGCGCCCGGTGTGCGGGCGACTGTCGTCGTCAAGGGCCTCTACCCGGTCGACGGAGGTGCGGCGGCGCTCAAGGCGCGCCTTTCCGAGATGTGCGCCGAGGCGGATGCCGCCATCGAGGCCGGCGCGCAGTTCATCGTGCTCTCCGACCGCGACTCGACGAAGGACCTCGCACCCGTCCCGTCGCTGCTCATGCTCGCGGCAGTGCACCACCACCTCATCCGCGCCGAGACCCGCATGAAGGTCGGCCTCCTCGTCGAGGCCGGCGACGTGCGCGAGGTGCACCACGTCGCACTGCTCGTCGGGTACGGCGCGTCCGCCATCAACCCCTATCTCGCCATGGAGACCGTCGAAGACCTCGTCCGGTCGGGGATGATCGAAGGCGTCGCCCCCGAGAGGGCCGTCAATAACCTCATCAAGGCGCTCGGCAAGGGCGTCCTCAAGATCATGTCCAAGATGGGCATCTCGACGGTCGGCTCCTACGCGGGCGCCCAGACCTTCGAGGCGATCGGGCTCTCGAGGGACTTCATCGCCACCTACTTCACCGGTACCGTGAGCAAGCTCGGCGGGGTCGGCATCGAGGTCATCGCGAAGGAGAACGCGGCGCGCCATGAGGTCGCCTACCCGGTCGAGCAGGCGGCGACGGTGCACGAGCGGCTCCTCACCGGCGGGGAGTACCAGTGGCGCCGCGACGGGGCTCCGCACCTCTTCAACCCGGAGACGGTGTTCAAGCTCCAGCACTCGACGCGCTCGCGCCGCTACGACGTGTTCCGCGAGTACACCAAGCTCGTCGACGACCAGGCCGAGAGCCTCATGACGCTGCGCGGCATGTTCAAGCTCAAGACGGGGGCCCTGCCGCCGGTGCCGCTGTCCGAGGTGGAATCCGTCGCCTCCATCGTCAAGCGCTTCTCGACCGGGGCGATGAGCTACGGATCCATCTCGCAGGAGGCCCACGAGACGCTCGCGATCGCCATGAACCGCCTCGGCGCCAAGTCGAACACCGGCGAGGGCGGCGAGGACACTGCGCGCCTGCTCGACCCCGAGCGCCGTAGCGCCATCAAACAGGTCGCCTCGGCGCGCTTCGGCGTGACGAGCATGTACCTCACCCACGCCGACGACATCCAGATCAAGCTCGCGCAGGGCGCCAAGCCCGGCGAGGGCGGACAGCTGCCGGCCGGCAAGGTGTACCCGTGGATCGCCCGCACCCGCCACGGCACGCCCGGCGTCGGCCTCATCTCGCCGCCGCCGCACCACGACATCTACTCGATCGAAGACCTCAAGCAGCTCATCTTCGACCTCAAGCGCGCGAACCCCGACGCCCGCGTGCACGTCAAGCTCGTCAGCGAGAGCGGCATCGGCGCGGTCGCCGCCGGCAGCGCCAAGGCGCTCGCCGACGTCATCCTCGTCTCGGGCCACGACGGCGGCACCGGCGCGAGCCCGCTCAACTCGCTCAAGCACGCCGGCACTCCGTGGGAGCTGGGCCTCGCCGAGACGCAGCAGACGCTCATGCTCAACGGCATGCGCGACCGCGTCGTGGTGCAGGTCGACGGCCAGCTCAAGACCGGCCGCGACGTCATCGTCGGCGCCCTCCTCGGCGCCGAGGAGTTCGGATTCGCCACCGCCCCGCTCGTCGTCTCGGGCTGCGTGATGATGCGCGTCTGCCACCTCGACACCTGCCCGGTCGGCGTGGCAACGCAGAACCCGGTGCTGCGCCAGCGCTTCAGCGGCAAGCCTGAGTTCGTCGTCAACTTCTTCGAGTTCATCGCCGAAGAGGTGCGCGAGCACCTCGCCGCGCTCGGCTTGCGCACCCTCGACGAGGCGATCGGCCGCAGCGACCTGCTCGACGTCGACGGCGCGGTCGACCATTGGAAGGCGTCGGGCCTCGACCTCGCACCGGTGCTCGTCGGCCCGGCGTTCGCCGCCGATGAGCCGCGCAAGCACACCCGCGCTCAGAAGCACGAGATCGAGAAGCACTTCGACAACCAGATCCTGCCCGCCGCGCAGGACGCTCTCAACAGCGCCTCGCCGGTCAAGCTCACGCTGCCGATCCGCAACACCGAGCGCGCCGTGGGCACCCTGCTCGGCCACCGGGTCACGACCCTGCACGGCGAGAACGGGCTGCCCGCGGGCACCATCGATGTCACGTTGACCGGCTCGGCCGGCCAGTCGTTCGGCGCTTTCCTGCCCGCCGGCATCACGCTGCGCCTCGAGGGCGACTCCAACGACTACGTCGGCAAGGGCCTCTCAGGCGGCCAGCTCGTCATCCGCCCCGACCGGCGCGCGGTGTTCCCCGCCGAACGCAACGTCATCGCGGGCAATGTCATCGGCTACGGCGCGACCCAGGGCACCATGTTCATCCGCGGCGTCGTGGGGGAGCGCTTCCTGGTGCGCAACTCCGGCGCGACCGCCGTCGTCGAGGGCGTGGGCGACCACGCGCTCGAATACATGACGGGCGGCCTCGCCGTCATCCTCGGCGCGACCGGCCGCAACCTCGGAGCCGGGATGTCGGGCGGCACCGCCTACGTCTACGATCTGCGCCGGGAACGCGTCAACACCCAGTCGCTCGCCTCGGGCGAGATCGAGCTGCTGCCGCTCGACGGGGTCGACGCCACCATCCTCCGCGACCTGCTCGAGAAGCATCGCGTCGAGACGGATTCCACGCTCGCCGCCCATCTCCTCGACGACTTCGACGAGACGGCGCGGAAATTCGTCAAGGTGCTGCCGCGCGACTACGCGGCGGTGCTCGAGACGCGCGCCAACGCGATCGCGGAGGGCCTCGACCCCGACGGAGACGTCGTATGGACCCGGATTCTGGAGGTGACAGGTGGCTGACCCCAAGGGCTTCCTCAAGGTCACCGAGCGCGAGACGCCCAAACGGCGCCCGGTGCCGGTGCGCCTCATGGACTGGAAAGAGGTCTACGAGCAGGGCGACGGCGAGACGCTGCGCCGCCAGGCGGGCCGCTGCATGGACTGCGGAATCCCGTTCTGCCACCAGGGTTGCCCGCTCGGCAACCTCATCCCGGAGTGGAACGACCTCACCTGGCGCGGCGAGGGCCGCCAGGCGATCGAGCGCCTGCACACGACGAACAACTTCCCCGAGTTCACCGGCAGGCTCTGCCCGGCGCCCTGCGAATCGTCCTGCGTGCTCGGCATCAACCAGCCCGCGGTGACGATCAAGCAGGTCGAGGTGTCGATCATCGACCAGGCCTGGCAGTCGGGCTGGGTGCAGCCGCAGCCGCCCAGCCGGCTCACCGGCAAGACCGTCGCCGTCGTCGGCTCGGGCCCAGCGGGCCTGGCCGCGGCCCAGCAGCTCACCCGCGCGGGCCACACGGTGGCCGTGTACGAGCGCGACGACCGCATCGGCGGGCTGCTGCGCTACGGCATCCCCGATTTCAAGATGGAGAAGCGCCATCTCGACCAACGTCTCGCCCAGATGACGGCCGAGGGCACGCGTTTCCGCGCCGGCGTCGAAATCGGCAAGGACATCGCCTGGGGCGAGCTGCGCAAGCGCTACGACGCAATCGTCATCGCGACCGGTGCGACCGTGCCGCGCGATCTGCCGGTTCCCGGCCGCGACCTCACTGGCGTGCACTTCGCGATGGACTACCTCGTTCAGCAGAACCGGGCGGGCGCGGGCGAGGCCGTCGACAACCAGATCACAGCAGAGGGCAAGCACGTCGTCGTCCTCGGTGGGGGCGACACCGGCGCCGACTGCATCGGCACCGCGCACCGTCAGGGCGCCGCCTCGGTGACGAACCTCGCCATCGGGAAGCAGCCGCCGTCGGAGCGCCCCGACCACGAGCCGTGGCCGATGACCCCGCACCTCTTCGAGGTCTCCAGCGCGCACGAAGAGGGAGGCGCCCGCGAGTACCTCGTCTCGACCGTCGAGTTCCTCCCCAACGAGGCGGGCGAGGTGCGCGCGGTGCGCGTCGCCGAGACCGAGTTCGTCGACGGACGGCGCGTGCCCAAGGCCGGCACCGAGCACGAGATCCCCGCCGACCTCGTACTGCTTGCGCTCGGCTTCACCGGCGCCGAGCAGGACGCCCTGCGCGAGCAGATCGAGGTGCCGTTCACCGGCCGTGGCGATGTCGCGCGCGACGCGAAGTACGCGACCGACCAGGCCGGCGTCTTCGCCGCGGGGGATGCCGGCCGCGGGCAATCCCTCATCGTCTGGGCGATCGCGGAGGGCCGCGCCGCCGCCGCCGAAGTGGACGCCTACCTCGAGGGCGCATCGCGCCTGCCGAAACCCGTCGCGCCGACCGATAGAGCCATTAGTCTCTAACCTGAAGTGTCCGCACGAATCGTTTCGATACTTTCCAGAAATGAGCACAGTGAGACGAGCGAAGATCGTCGCCACCCTCGGGCCGGCGACGAGCAGCTATGAGAACATCCGGGCGGTCATCGAGGCCGGAGTGGACGTTGCTCGCCTGAATCTCTCGCACGGCAGCCACGACGTCCATGAAGCGGTCTACGCCAACGTGCGCAAGGCCGCTGAGGACGCCGACAAGTACGTCGCCGTCATGGTCGACCTGCAGGGGCCCAAGATCCGCCTCGGCAAGTTCGAGGCCGGGCCCTACGACCTCGCCGATGGCGACATCTTCACCATCACCACCGAGGACGTCATCGGCACCAAGGCGATCTCCTCGACGACGTTCAAGGGCCTGCCCGGCGACGTCAAGCCCGGCGACCCGCTGCTCATCGACGACGGCAAGGTCGCCCTCAAAGTCCTCTCGGTCGACGGCCCGCGCGTCACGACCGAGGTCGTCGTCGGCGGCCCGGTGTCGAACAACAAGGGAATCAACCTGCCCGGCGTCGCCGTCAATGTGCCCGCCCTCTCCGAGAAGGACGAGGCCGATCTGCGCTGGGGCCTGGGACTCGGCGCCGACTACGTCGCGCTCTCCTTCGTGCGCTCGGCCTCCGACATCGTGCGCGTGCACGAGATCATGGCCGAGGAGGGGCGCCGGATCCCCGTCATCGCCAAGATCGAGAAACCGCAGGCCGTCGACGCACTCGAGGAGATCATCGAGGCCTTCGACGCCATCATGGTCGCCCGCGGCGACCTCGGCGTCGAGCTGCCGCTCGAGGCCGTTCCGGTGGTGCAGAAGCACGCCATCGAGATCGCCCGCCGCCTCGCGAAGCCCGCCATCGTCGCGACCCAGGTGCTCGAGTCGATGATCTCGAACCCGCGCCCGACCCGTGCCGAGGCATCCGACTGCGCGAACGCGGTGCTCGACGGCGCCGACGCGGTCATGCTCTCCGGCGAGACGAGCGTGGGGGAGTACCCCGTCCTCACCGTGCAGACGATGGCCCGCATCATCGAGTCCACCGAGGAGCACGGCCTCGAGCGCGTGCCGCCGCTCGGCACGAAGCCGCGCACGCAGGGCGGCGCGGTGACGCTCGCCGCGGAGGAGGTCGCCAAGTTCGTCGGGGCGAAGTTCCTCTGCGTGTTCACCGAATCCGGCGACACCGCGCGCCGCATGGCGCGCCTGCGCTCCAAGATCCCGATGCGCGCGTTCGCCACGGATGCCGCGACCTGCCGTCGCATGGCACTCATCTGGGGCATCCAGTCCTACCTCGTGGGCGAGGTCACCTATACGGACGAGTTCTTCCGCCAGGTCGACGACGAGCTGCTCGGCCGTGACCTCGCCGCCTCGGGAGAGAAGGTCGTTGTGGTGAGCGGATCCCCCCCCGGCGTTCCCGGCACGACCAACGACATGCGCGTCTACCGGCTGGGCGATGCCCACAACGCGGTCGCCCCCGCCTACCAGAACCTCTGAGCCTGTTGCACGCGGGCCCTCTGCCCGGCGCGGGTCGTCGCGCACATCGCCTCGTCTCGCATCGTCACCCAGATCCCCCGAATCGATCTCTCCCTCCACAAGAGGCGTCGATTCGGGGGATCTCGGCGCACTGAGGAGGAGCCGTCGGCCCTGGCGAGACGGCCCTGTCTGATGCCGGGATGCCGCGAAGAGCCCAGCATCCCGACCACCTCGACCACGCCGCCGCGCTCAGCAGCGATCGCACCCGTCACGGGCTATCGATGAAGCAGGCGCAAGGCGCGAGTCTCCAGCATCTCTTTCACGGGGTGATCTCCCTCGGCCTCGACGAGGATGCGGTGCTCGACCGCTGCCGCGCCTTCGAGCCGCTGCTCAGACCCGGCGAGGCGTTCAGCCACAGCACCGGGTTCCTGCTGCTCGGCGGGCATCTGCCGGGTGCCATCGGGAGCAATCCAGAGCTCCACCTGACCCATCGTGGCAAACCGCGGAACCGCGCCGGGGTCCTTGGACACCGCAGCGACGCGTTCCCTCCCATCATTTTCGTCGACGGCCTGCCGGTCATCGCCCCCGCGACGTTGTGGTGTCAGCTGTCGACCGCACTGGGCCTACCCGAGCTCGTCGCAGCCGGCGATTTCCTGGTCACCACGACGAAGCATCGCGAGGCGCTCAGCACCGTCGCCGGGCTCGTTTCGGCGGTCGCGGCGCACGGATCGCGGCGGGGGCGGCGCGTCCTCGACGCCGCGCTTCCGCTGGTCAGGAGCGGCCCCGACTCCAGGCCGGAGTCGCTGTTGCGCGTACTCCTCGTCGACGCAGGCCTGCCGGAGCCCGTCATCCACTACCCGATATCCGTCGGCGGGCTCGTGCTGCATCCCGACCTCTCCTACCCGGAATTCAAGATCGCTATCGAGTACGAGGGCGACCAGCACCGCAGCGACCGCACCCAGTGGCGACGCGACCTGACGCGCTACGAGTTGCTCCAGGATGCCGGCTGGCGGGTGATCCGAGTGCACGCCGACGACCTGTTCGGCGACCCCGGCTCCGTCACCCGCCGCGTTCGCGGCGCACTCCGCGCCGCCCTCATCTAGGACCGAAGTCCCCCGAATCGACCTTTCCGCAGCAGGGAAGGGTCGTTTCGGGGGATCTCGGCGGGCGGCCGGGGGGGCGGGGGGGGCTCAGTCGATGGGTTCGGGGAAGGTGGAGGAGCCGCGCTGACTCGCGACGGCCACGATCGCGGCGACGCTGACGAGCGCGATGCCGACCGCCTCGAGCACGGTGAGGCGCTGGCCCAGCACCAGGAACCCCGCCACTGCCGCGATCGCAGGGGCCAGGGCGGTAAGGATGCCGTACAGCCGGGCCGACAGCCGGCGCAGGACGAACGAGTCGAGGCTGTACGGGATGGCCGACGAGATGACCCCGAGCACGAGGAGCAGCACCCAGATGCGCCCGGTGAACGCGCCCCACGGCGCGACGACGCAGGCGATCGGCACGAGGATGATCGCCGAAACGATGCCCGCCATCGTCGCGCCTCCGAGGCGGGGGAGACTGTGCGCGACGCGGCGGGTGAGCAGAATGTATGCCGCCCACGCGGCCGCGGCGCAGAGCACGAACACGAGGCCGAGAACGTCCACCGGGCCGCCGATGCCGCTGCAGAGCACGACGCCCGCCGCGGCCAGCAGCGCGCACACCGCATCGATGAGCCGGCGCGACCCGGCGATGGCCACCGCGAACGGGCCGAGGTACTCGATCGCCACGGTGACCCCGAGGTCCATGCGACTGATCGCGAAGTAGAAGAACAGGTTCATGCTCGCGAGCGCGATGCCGAGGGCGAGCGCCGGCCAGAGGTTGCGCCACAGGAAGTCGGAGCGCTTCGGCCGCCAGAACGGCCCGAGCACGGCGATGAGGACGAGCTGACGAGCTGCCGCGACCGGCACCGCGCCGATCACCGGAATCACGCGCCCGGCGAGCGACGAACCGAAGGCGACGCTCACTTCCGCGACGAACTGCGTGAGAGCGCCGACCAGTTCGCGGCGGGGCATCGACATCGGAATCCACGCTATCGGAGGGCGCCGCCACCGCCGCCCATCGGCGCGTCGGCTCTAGGCTGCCAGGGTGAGCCGTCGCGACGCGCACCTGTCCCTCGACGACCGCACGCGCGATAAACCGGCGTTCGTCCGACACTTCCCTGCCATCGAGCGCGCCGTCGCCGACGGACACGACGTCATCGGCGGCCTCGCGCCGCTGCTCTTCCCGCCACTGCCGCCCCGCCTGCCGCCCGAGTACCTGCGCCCCTTCCACGTCGACGTCTCCGACGCGCTCGATGCAGCGCGCGACGACGAGCACCGCCGGGTCGTCGTGAAGCGCGTGCTTGAAGAGGTGCTCTCGGTCACCGCGTACTCGAAGACCATCGGATTCGCGCCGACGGCGCTCGTCGACTTCGTCTGGCGCATCGCCGCGGAGCTCCTCGACCACGCCTTCGGCTCGTCGCTGTTCGACGCCGATCTCGTCGACCCCTTCGCCGGCATCGGCGTGTTCGCCGACCGCCTCATCCGGGTGCACGGCGTCGGCCGCATCCTCAACCTCGAGATGGATCCCGAGGCGGCGAAGGCCGCGCGGCTCATCATCGGCTCGGCTCTCGCCGCGAAAGGGCTGCGGATGCCGGTGCAGTTCCGCGCCGACGAAGCCACTCTCATCGACTTGCCGCGCCGGGAGGGCATCCGCGTCATCGTGGGAAACCCGCCGCGGCACGGCTCGCTCGCCAGGACGCTGAGCTGGGCGGGCGAGCAGCTCGGCGAACGCGGCCTGACCGCGTTCATCCTGCCGCGCACGGTCACGAGCTCACAGCTGTTCGCGCAGCGCCGCGACCATTTCCAGCGAGACTTTGACCAGATCTACGTGCTCGATCTGCGGGGCGAACGGGCGCGCACGCCGACCGCGCGCGCCTCGGCGGGCGGCAATGTGTTCGGCGCCGGTGGCGCGGGCGGCGCATCGGTCGTGTTCTCGGTGCGCGGCGCGAGGCGCCAGCCGGTGCTCTCGTACCACGCCGACGGTGCGAGTCGCGAGGAGAAGCTCGCCTGGATCGGGACGGTCGGCGAGCTCGCCGACATCCCGTGGGCTCTCGCCACCGAGTGATGCGCGCTGCGCCCCGTTCGGGGGTGTTCCGGAAGGTGACAATCCGGTAACGCGCCGGTAGCCTCTGAGGGATGCGGGACCCGAACCGCACAGGAAAGGCTCGAACGCGTGAGCGTAGACGTCCTCGACGCAGCTCGTGAGCCCGGCATGCCGGTGTTCACGTCTCGCCGGGAGCGGCACGAACATGAGCGACGCTCGGCTAGCGTCGCCGTCGAAACTCCCCGCGTGAGTCCCCGCCGCCCGGTTCCCGCCTCAGCTCCTCGGGCGGTCTCCCGGGCCGTTCCCGCTGCCGCCCGGAAGGCGGCAACCCCGAAGGCAGTGCGCGAGCGCACCCTCGTGACGAGCCTCAACCGCGGCTGGTTCAAGGCCCTCGCGCTCGTCATCCTCGTCGGCGTCGGCGCGACCGTGAGCCTGCCCTCCTACGCCGTCACCGGCCGCGACGTCGAGTCGCAGCGGGCACTCGAAGCGCAGTACCAGTCGCTCGGCCTCGTCACCGGCACCGACTCGCAGACCGTCGACGACGCCTTCTCGGCGACGAGCGGGCCGGTGAACCTCGCCGACTCCATCACGGCTGCCGCGGTCACCGTCCCGGTGACCGCGAGCGCGCAGGAACTCGGGCGGGAGATCATCGACGCCTACAACGCCGGACGCATCCGCTTCATCGCGCCGAGCGCGCTGCCCCAGTTCCAGTGGATCGCCGAGGGCAAGGCGGTCGTGAACTGCGGCGTCGACTACCGCGTACTGCAGGCCGTGATCATCGCGCTGCAGCTCTTCAACGAGGTCGGCATCAGCTCGGTGAACCGGCGTTGCACCGGTCAGATCGTCGGAGCCGGGACGGATTCCGCGCACTGGATCGACGGCGGCGGGCACGCCATCGACTTCTTCGAGTTCGACGGCCAGTCGGTCTGGGGCGGCGATGCGAACGACATCCTCTTCCTCAAGTCGCTCAACGCCGTCGTGCCCTCGGGCGTCGACGTCGGTCAGAGCAACTGCCGTGCCGGCCTGGCGCTCGCGAACCTCAACCAGTTCCCTGACTACTGCACGCACCAGCACATCGACTTCTTCAACTTCATCGGAACCGCCGCTCCCGGCGGCAGCTGAGGCCCGTCAGCCCGCTACGGCGGCGAGCTGACCGCAGGCCCCGTCGATCTCCTTGCCGCGGGTGTCGCGCAGCGTCGTCGGGATGCCGGCGGCGTCGAGGCGCCGGATGAACTCCGCCGTCGCCTGCGGCGTCGACGCCGTCCAGATCGACCCGGGCGTCGGGTTGAGGGGGATGGGGTTGACGTGCACCCAGCCGCGCCCGCGCGCGTTGAGCTTCTCGGCGAGCAGGTCGGCACGCCAGGCATGGTCGTTCATGTCCTTGATGAGCGCGTACTCGATGGAGACGCGCCGGCCGGTCTTCTCGAAGTATTCGCGGGCCGAATCCAGCGCCTCGTCGACCTTCCAGCGGTCGTTGATGGGGACGAGCTCGTCGCGCAACTCGTCGTCCGGGGCATGCAGGCTCAGGGCGAAGGTGAGCGGCATCCCCTCGTCAGCGAGCCTGCGGATGGCGGGCACCAGCCCGACCGATGACACGGTGAGGTGACGCGCTGAGAGCCCCAGCCCCTCGGGTGCGGGAGCCGTGATGCGCCGGATGGCGGTTATGAGCCGCTTGTAGTTGGCGAGCGGCTCGCCCATGCCCATGAACACGATGTTGGTGACCTTGGGCGCGTTGTGGCCGCTCTGCCGGAGCCCGCCGAGCTCGCCCTGGGCGATGGCGCGATTCGCCGCAATGACCTGGTCGACGATCTCGGCCGCCGAGAGGTTGCGGGTGAGGCCGGCCTGGCCGGTGGCGCAGAACGGGCAGTTCATGCCGCAGCCCGCCTGCGACGACACGCACAGCGTCACGCGGCCGGGGTAGCGCATGAGCACAGACTCGACGAGGGCGCCGTCGAAGAGCCGCCAGAGGAATTTGATCGTCTCGCCCGCGTCGGTGCGCAGCCGCCGCACCTCGGTGAGCAGCGGCGGCAGCATCGCCTCGACGAGGGCGTTGCGGCCGGATGCCGGCAGATCGGTCATCTCGGCGGGGTCGGCGGTGAAACGCTCGAAGTAGTGGTTCGAGAGCTGGACGGCCCGGAAGGCCGGTTGGCCGAGTTCGACGACGCGGGCCTTGCGCTCCTCGAGGGTCAGATCGGCGAGGTGCGTCTCGGGTTGCGAGCGACGCGGCGAGGCGAATTGCAGGAGCGGCCGGCCCGAGGCATCCGTCGCCTGCTTCCCGCCTTCAGCGGCCGGGCGGACCTGCACGTGCTCGGCCGCGGCGTCGGGGCGCGCGCGGTGCGCGGCGGCGGTGTGCTCGGTCATGAACTCATTGTCTCAGGCAGACCTGCAACGTCGCGGTTACGGGCATCGACGCCCACACCAGGGCGGTGTCACGCGCGTACTGCGTGTCAGAGCAGGCTGTGGCGGCGCCCCGGCTCGGGCGCGGACGGCGCCCCGTGCGCCCTGTCCCATTTCAGCGCGCAACTGTCGGAGCAGAACCAGTGGTCGACCCCGTCCAGGCGGCGGTGCGCCGGCGCGTTGGCGATCTCGACCTGCATCCCGCAGACGGGATCGATGGCGTACCTGGTGCTCTCCGCGCGCGTGCGGAACAGCCAGACGAGGATGCCGAACGCCACGAGCGCCGCGATGTTCAGCCAGGTCGTGAGGTTCCAGCCGATCGCAAGGTGAGAGACGGCGTCGCGGGTGTCCGGCTCGGGGATGCGCACCAGCCGGAACAGGTACTCGACGGCGAGCCCGGCCGCGCTCATCGTGAGCCAGAACACGCCGAGGATGCGCAGCGTCACCCGGCCGCCGAAGTAGCGGCGGTAGACGAGCAGCAGCGGCAGCGCAATGAGGTCGGCGAAGACGAAGGAGACGACGCCGCCGAACGAGATGCCGCCGTGCCAGAGAGCGGCGGCGAGCGGCACGTTGCCGACCGAGCACACGAAGCTGATGATGGCGAGGAACGGCCCGACGATGACATTCTCGAGGCTCGACCAGAAGCCGCCGCCGGTGACGAAGACCGCCTGCCACACCGTCGCGGGCACGAACGCCGCGAGCAGGCCCGCGACGAGGAATCCGATGAGCAGCTCCTTCCAGAGCATGCGCAGGTCGCTCACCGTGTAGGCGGCGGCGTCGGACCAGCCGGCGCGGCTGCGGATGGCGCTGCGCATCGGCACATCGGCCTCGGCGTGGTCGTGACCGGTGTGGTCGGCTTCGCCGGCGTGGCCGTTCGGCGCCTGCTGCAGGTGAGCGCGCGCGTCGGCGGCGAGGCGCGGCCCCAGCAGACGCGGCGCGAGCAGCCCCAGCAGCGCGATCATGATCGCGCCTCCCACGAACTCGGCGAGCGCGAACTGCCACCCCATGAGCAGCCATAGCACCAGCCCGAGCTCGATGACGAGGTTGGTGCTCGCGATCATGAAGATGAGGGATGTTGCGAAGTCCGCGCCCCGCGCGAAGAGCGTCTTCGTCAGCGCGGCCGACGCGTACGAGCAGGACGACGAGACGATGCCCCAAAGGGACGCTCTGACGATCGTCCGCGGCCGGTGGTCGCCGAGGGCGCGCTGCATCCGCTCGCGGGAGACGAAGGCCTGCACCGCCCCGGAGAGCCCGAAACCGAGCACGAGCGCCCACAGGGTCTCCCAGAACATGGCGAAGGCCTCGGTGAGGCCGGCGCCCAAGCTCGCCCAGAAGTCCACGCCCCATTCAACCGCACGGGGCGGATGCCGATTCCCTGGCGGTGCCGGTGGTGGGAGTCGAACCCACACGCCCTTGCGGACAACGCATTTTGAGTGCGTCGCGTCTGCCATTCCGCCACACCGGCCTGCGGGCCCAGCGTACCGCCGGCGGGGGCTGACCCGGGCACGCAAGGCATCCCGTAGGCTGGAATCGTGACCGACCAAGAGACCGCAATGGAGGTGCCACGGCGTGTCGTCGTCGCCGAGGACGAGGCGCTCATCCGCCTCGACATCGTCGAGATCTTGCGCGACAACGGCTTCGACGTCGTCGGTGAGGCGGGGGATGGCGAAACCGCCGTCGCCCTCGCGACCGAGCTCAAGCCCGACCTCGTCATCATGGACGTCCGCATGCCCCGCATGGACGGCATCGAGGCCGCCGACCGCCTGGCGAAGAACCACGTCGCTCCGGTCGTGCTACTCACCGCCTTCAGCCAGAAGGACCTCGTCGAGCGCGCGAGCGAGGCCGGTGCGCTCGCCTACGTGGTGAAGCCGTTCACGCCCAACGACCTGCTGCCGGCCATCGAGATCGCGCTGGCCCGCTACGCGCAGATCATCGCCCTCGAGGCGGAGGTCAGCGACCTCGCCGAGCGCTTCGAGACCCGCAAGCTCGTCGACCGGGCGAAGGGGCTCCTCACCGAAAAGATGGGGCTCTCCGAGCCTGATGCGTTCCGTTGGATCCAGAAGGCCTCGATGGACCGCCGCCTGACCATGCACGAGGTCGCCAAGGCGATCATCGAGCAGCTCGCTCCGACGAAGAAGTAACCGATCGGCTCTTCCTATACTTCGGAACGTGCCCACGGAGTCTGCGCGCGTTCTGCTCGCCGAGGATGACAAGCGGCTC
This sequence comes from Gryllotalpicola sp., assembly GCF_027352875.1. Lineage (NCBI taxonomy): Bacteria > Bacillati > Actinomycetota > Actinomycetes > Micrococcales > Microbacteriaceae > Gryllotalpicola > Gryllotalpicola sp. The sequence goes on along the minus strand of NZ_DAIEII010000047.1, from coordinate 7,195 downwards.
GCGCAGCTGCTCGCGTCGCTGCTCGAGTCCGATGGTTACACGGTGACGGTCGTCCACGACGGCCAGCGGGCGCTCCACGAGGCGATGACCGGCCGGTTCGACCTGCTCCTGTTCGACAGGGGCCTTCCCGGGCGCGAGGGCCTCGACGTCATCGAGGCGCTGCGCGCCCACGGCAACACGGTTCCGGCGCTGATCCTCTCCGCGCTGGGGAATCCCTCCGATCGGGTCGAAGGCCTGCAGCGCGGCGCGGAGGACTACCTGGCGAAGCCGTTCGACATCGACGAGCTGCTCGCCCGGCTGCGGGTGCTGCGCCGCAAGTCGGCCGCACCGACCGACGGCCTGCGGGTGCCGGCCGGCACGCTGTTCCCGCAACGCCACGAGGTCGTGACGGCTTCCGGCGCGACCATCCGGCTCTCCGAGCGCGAGAACGACCTGCTCGCCACGCTCGCGCGACGCCCCGGCCAGGTCTTCACGCGCGAGGAGCTGGTCGACGGCGTCTTCGCGGACGCGGACGAGACGGGCGTCGTCGACGCCTACGTCCACCACCTGCGCAAGAAGCTCGGGCGCGGCTGCGTCCTCACGGTGCGCGGCGTCGGCTATGCCCTCGGAGCTGCCCGGTGACACGCGCAAAGGCGCGTCTTCTCGGCAATCGCGAGGTGTCCGGATTGCGACGGGCCGCCAGACGGCTGACCATCGCCTTCACCGCTCTCATCAGCGGCCTCTTCGTCGTCATCGGCGGTGTCGTCGTCGGGATCGTCGCCTTCAGCGCCAACGAAGCCCAGGTGCAGGCCCTTCAGTACGCCGCGCGCTTCGACTCGGCCGAGGACGCACCGCCCGGCACCTATCTCGCCATCCAGACCTCGACGGGCCTCGTCGTCTCCGACCGCGCGCCCTCCGGATTCCCCGTGACCTCGATCCTGCAGGAGGTCGCTGCCTCGGGCGGAGTCATCGAGAAGACGCTCACCCTCGGCGGGGAGCGCTTCGCGGTGAGAACCGCGGCCGACTCGGGCCGGGTGGTTCAAGTCGCGCTCAGCACCCGAGAGAAAGACGAGGCGCTCACCCGTCTGCTCTTCGCGCTGCTCTTCGCCGGCGTCCCCGGCATCGGCCTCGCCGCTCTCACCGCCTGGTGGATGTCCGGACGGGCCATGCGCCCCATGGCGGAAGCGCTCGCGCTGCAGCGTCGCTTCGTCGCCGACGCGGGCCATGAGCTGCGCACTCCGCTGACCCTCCTCAGCACGCGGGTGCAGTTGCTCGCCCGGACAGCCTCCCCGGAACAGCGCACGAACCTCGGCGAGGTCGTCGGCGACGCAAAGGCGCTCACGGCGATCCTCGACGACCTGCTCGTGGCAGCCGACCCCCGCCAGGACGCGAACCATGCGCCCGTCGCGCTCGGCGAGATCGTCGATGAGGCGGTCCGCTCCGTCGCCGCCGCGGCGGAGGCCCGAGATCTCGTCGTCGACCGCGTCGGCGACGACGACGTGACCGTGCTCGGCACCAGGGCGGCGCTCTACCGGCTTACGCTCGCCCTCGTCTCGAATGCGCTGGATCATGCCCGCACCCGCGTCAGGGTGAGCGTTGCGGCACTGGGCAAGGAGGCGGTGCTCGAGGTCGCCGACGATGGTGCCGGTTTCCCGCCCGGGTCGGCAGAGCGGGTCTTCGAGCGCTTCGCCAGCCTCAGGGCGGCACCGCAGCAGGCGCAGACCGGCGAAGGACGCCGGCACTACGGCCTCGGGCTCGCCCTGGTGGACGAGGTCGCTGCGCGTCACGGGGGACGAGTCGAGATCGGCGAAGCCCCCGAGGGCGGCGGCCTCATCACGGTTCATCTGCCCCGCATGGCGAATGAATAGGCTCCTTTCGGCTTTCTCTCAGCAGCCGTAAGAATTGCGGAAGAATCGGCGCCCAGTCTGGAAATCGTTCCCCAACGCCCCAGACCCGAGGAGCCTCGCATGAGCCTCAGAAGCCGCGGTACCCGCATCGCCGCCGTCACCGGCACCGCCGTCACGGCGCTCGCGGTCGGAGCCACCACCCTCATCGGCGCCGCGCTCTGGCATGGCGAGGCCACGAAGAGCAGCAGCGCCGCGGCGAAGACCTCGTCGTCGACGTCGAAGACGAGCCCGTCCAGCAGCTCCCCGTCGCCGAAGAAGCCCTCCAGCAGCCCGTCGTCCTCTCCGTCCAGCAGTTCCTCGTCGAGCAGCCCCGCGGCGCCGAATCCGACGTCCTCCACCAGTTCGAGCACCACGCAGAACTCCACCGCCAGCACGGTGCAGAACCCCGGTGTGGGCGCCGGCGGTGGCGGTGCCCCGCAGGTCACCTCGGCGGGATCGTGACCGGAATGACGACGCTCGCACCTCCGCGCGAGGCCCGCGCCGACTGGCGGGTGTGGAATCTGGACGCCTCGCTCGTCGTCACCGACGCCGAGAGGCTCGAGGAGGCGTCGCAGATCGCCGAAGTCGTGCTCGATCAGGTCGACCTCGCCTGCAGCCGCTTCCGTCCTGACTCGGAGGTCCGCAGGATCGCCGAGGCGCACCGCGACGGCGACGAGGTCTCGCCCCTGCTCGCCACCCTGGTGCGGGCGGCCCTCGACGCCGCGGAGTGGACATCAGGCGATGTCGATCCGACCCTCGGCGGAGCGATCGCCGCCCTCGGCTACGACCGAGACCTCCGCGAGGTGCGGCGCCAGGCCGGGCCGGACGGGGTGCGGATCTCGCAGACCGTCCTCCCCGGCCGGGTGGCCGCGTGGCGGAGCATCCGCCTCGACGGGCGGCGGCTCACCGTTCCCCCGGGCCTCGCCCTCGACCTCGGAGCGACCGCGAAGGCGGTCGCCGCCGACCTCGTCGCCGGGCGCGTCGCGGACGAACTGGGAGTCGGAGTCCTCGTCGCTCTCGGCGGAGACATCGCGACCGCCGGCGAGCGCGGCGCGCCGTGGCAGGTGCGCGTCCAGGACCGGACGGGCGAACCCGCGGAGCAGGTCTCCCTCGAGCCCGGCAGCGCCATCGCCACGTCGAGCACTCTGCATCGGCGGTGGTTGGCCGACGGCCGCTGGATGCATCACATCCTCGACCCGCGCAGCGGCCTGCCCGCCGCGGAGACCTGGCGCACCGCGACGGTCGCCGCGCCCACCTGTCTCGAGGCGAACGCGCTGAGCACGGCAGCCATCGTCCGCAGACGCGCCGCGGGCACCCTCCTGACCTCTGCCGGTGTTGCAGCGCGGCTCGTCGACTCGTCGGGCAGGATCCACCGGTTCGGCGGCTGGCCCGACCAGGAGAGCATTCGGGAGGGGGCCGTCGATGTTCGATAACGCGATGTGGGCGTTCGGACGTGCGAGCGGAATCGTCGCCCTCGTACTTCTGACCATCTCGGTCGTGCTCGGGATTCTGGCGAGATCCGGGCGGCCGCTGCCCGCCATCCCGCGGTTCTCCGTGCAGCTCATCCATCGGAACATCGCTCTCGCCGCGACGGTGTTCACCGTTCTCCACGTCGGCACGCTGCTGCTCGACAGCTACGCGAAACTCTCCGTGATCGACGTCGTGGTGCCGTTCGCCTCCGCGGCGAAGAACCCCGCCTGGGTGGGATTCGGCACCGTGGCCGTCGACCTCGTCATCGCCGTCGTCGTCACGGCGCTGCTGCGGCGGCGTATCGGCGCCCGCGTCTTCAAGGCCGTGCATTGGGGCGCCTACGCGCTGTGGCCCATCGCCCTCGCGCACGCCATCGGTTCGGGGACGAACGGCGCCGCCGTCTGGTTCCTCGTCCTCGGAGCGGTCTGCTGCGCCGCGGTCGCCGCCTCGATCGTCTGGCGCCTCTCCCGGCGCTTCGACGAGGCGGCCGCCGTTCGACAGCGCACCGACGACCTCTACCGCGACCGTTCCACCATCAGGCAGGAGACCAGGGTATGACCACCGCTGCAGTTCACTATCCCCAACCGGGCCAGCGGGTCGGCCTGTCGCCCGCGCCGATCCCGCCTCGCCTGCTCGCCGCGGGGCATCTGGCCGACCTCGCGACGCACCTCGCCACGTTCGGCGCGTTCGACCCCCGGTCGATCAGTTCGACGCTCCTGCCCGAACTCGAGCGCTCCGGCCTCACCGGGCGCGGCGGCGCCGCTTTTCCGGCGTGGCGGAAGCTCATGGCGACGGCGGACGCCGACACGTCGAAGCGCCCCGTCGTCATCGCCAACGGAGCGGAGGGGGAACCGGCGAGCCGCAAGGACGCCGTGCTCCTCAGGAACGCACCGCACCTCGTCATCGACGGCATCCTCGCCACCGCCGCCGCGGTCGGAGCGCACCGCTGCTACCTCTACGCGGGCAGGGACGGGCTCGAAGCCGTCGCAGCCGCGATCGACGAGCGTCGAGCGGCGGGAGGGGGCGGAGCGAAGGAGGCCGCGCGCATCCAACTCCTCGAAGCCCCCGACGCGTTCGTCTCCGGTGAAGCCACCGCGGTCGTCAACGCCATCGAGCGCGGCCTCGCCGTGCCCCGCGACCATGTCGCGCACCTGTCCACCGCAGGTCTCGCCGGAAGGCCGACGCTGCTGCACAATGTCGAGACGCTCGCGCACATCGCGCTCATCGCCCGATACGGATCGGAGTGGTTCCGCTCGGCGGGCACCGTCGACGACCCCGGCACCCGCCTCGTCACCGTCAGCGGCGACCTGGCGCAGACCCGGGTCCTCGAGGTTCCGGGAGGAATGCCCGTCGACGAGATCCTCCGGCTCGCCGGCTGGGACCCCGACGGCCTGCGCGCCGTCCTCGTCGGCGGATACCACGGCGCCTGGATCGCCGCGGAGGACCTCAGCGTGCCCATGAGCAGGCAGGGCCTCGCAGCTCATGGCGCCTCGCCCGGCGCCGGAATCCTCGTCACCCTCGCGAAGGGCCGCTGCGGCATCGCCGCGACCGCCGAGATCATCGACTACCTCGCCTCCCAATCCGCCGGGCAGTGCGGGCCGTGCCGCTTCGGTCTGCCCGCCCTGGCCTCGACCTGGCGGGACCTCGCCTCCGGCGTCCCGGATCCTTCAGTCCGAACCCGCCTCGCCGGGCTCGCCATCGCGGTGAACGGCCGTGGTGCGTGCGCCCACCCCGACGGAACCGTCCGCCTCAGCAGGAGCGCAGCGCGCGTGTTCGCGGACGACCTCGAGCAGCACACCGAGGGACACTGCCTGCATGCTGCGAGAAGAAGCGCATCGTGAGCGCACGTGACATCATGGCCGGCACCGTCCGCCTGCACATCGACTGGACGCGATGCGACGGGCGCGGCCTGTGCACCGAACTGCTCGGCGCCGTCATCGAGCGCGACGAGTGGGGCTACCCGATCGCCCGGCCCGGCGTGCTGCAGGACGGCGACAGCCCGTCGGACGTCCCGATTCCTCCCCGGCTGTCCGACGCGGCGCGCGACGCGGAGGCGCTCTGCCCCCTGCTCGCCCTGCGGCTCCGGCGCTGAAACCGGCTACCTGGCGTCGCGGATGAAGTTGGTGATGCGGATCGTCGAAAGGCGTCTCCCCGCGTCATCCGTCACGACGATCTCGTGGGTGATGAGGCTGCGGCCGACGCTCAACGGCATCGCCGTTCCGGTGACGTGACCCGCGCGGGCCGAGCCCGAGTGCGTGGCGTTGATCTCGATCCCGACGGCGAAACGGCCAGTGCCGGCGAGCAGGTTGGCGTGCATCGAGCCGAGGGATTCCCCGAGCACCACGTACGCCCCGCCGTGCACGAGTCCGAGCGCCTGGGTGTTGCCCGCAACGGGCATCCGCGCCACGGCGCGCTCCTCGGTGAACTCCAGGAACTCGATGCCCATGCGTGCGGCCAACTCGCCGGACCCCCGTGCCAGAACCCAGTCGAGATGGTCTTCCGCCACGGTCATCCCTTCGTCGGCGCCCAGCGTCGGCGGTCAGCCGTAGGCTGGCCGCGTGCCTGACGCGCAGAAGCCTACCCTTCTCCTCATCGACGGCCATTCGCTGGCATTCCGGGCGTTCTACGCGCTTCCGCTCGACAGTTTCTCGACGGTGATCGACGGCAAGGTCCAGCACACCAATGCCATCCACGGCTTCCTGGCGATGCTTCTCAATCTCATCAAGAACGAACGGCCAACCCATATCGGCGTCGCCTTCGACATCTCGCGGTACTCGTTCCGCACCCGCGAGTACCCCGAATACAAGGGCACCCGCGGCGAGACGCCGGAGGAGTTCAAGGGCCAGGTGCCCCTGCTCGAGGAGGCGCTCGACGCGATGGGCATCCCCTGGCTCGTCAAAGAGGACTTCGAGGCCGACGACATCCTCGCGACGCTCTCGCACCAGGGCGCCGAACAGGGCTTCGACGTGCGGCTCGTCTCGGGCGATCGCGACACCATCCAGCTCATCCGGCCCGGCGTGACGCTGCTGTACCCGAACACGCAGGGCGTCACCGAGCTCAAGCGCTACGACCGCGAGGCCGTCATCGAGAAGTACGGCGTCGAGCCGTCGCAGTACCCCGAGATGGCGGCGCTCGTCGGCGAGACGAGCGACAACCTGCCCGGCATCCCCAAGGTCGGGCAGAAGACCGCGGCGAAGTGGATCCACGAGTGGGGCACCGTCGACCAGATCCTCGCCCACGCCGACGACGTGACCGGCGTGGTCGGTGAGAACCTGCGCACCTATCGCGAGAACGCCCTGCGCAACCGCCGGCTCAACGAGCTGGTGCGCACGGTCGAGCTGCCGCTCGGCCCGGCCGACCTGGTCATGAGGCCCCTCGACCCCGACGCGGTCACGGCGGTGTTCGGCAGGCTCCAGTTCCGCAGCCTGCTCGACCGGGTGCTGCGCTCCGGGCTCAACGCCGGCGTCGCCGCGCCCGGCGACGACTCGGCCGTCGCTGCGGCTCCCGGCAGCGCACTGCCGCCGGTGCGCACTCTCCTCGACGAGGAGCTCGCCCACTGGCTTGCCGGCGCCGCGGGCAAGCCGGTCGGCGTCCAGTTCGAGCACGGGCCGGCCGGCCTCAGCGGCTTCGGCCTCTCGACCCTCGACGACAGCGTGTTCGTGCCCTTCCAGGCGGGCACGGGCGACTATGTCGCCTTCGCCGCCTGGCTGGCGTCGGATGCCCCGAAGCGCTTCTTCGACGCCAAGACGCAGCTCAAGCTCGCAGCATCTGCGGGCCTTCCGATCGCCGGTGTCGCCGACGACACCCGGGTGGCCGGCGCCCTGCTCACGCCGTATGCGATCCCGGTCTCGCTCGCCGAC
>NZ_DAIEII010000028.1:0-23024 GCF_027352875.1 Gryllotalpicola sp. | reverse complement strand
CTCGACGCGCTCGAGCTTGCGGTTGAAGTACATCCAGTAGTTGCGCTGGGCTTTCGGCGGGTAGATGCGGTTCTTCTTCTCGACGGTCTCGGCGTGATCCGGTGCCGGGTAGGTGGCGCCCGACTTCATGAGGTCGAGCTGGAAGCGGCTGGCCCACTCGAGGAACACGCCGGCGAGGGTGGCCTCGATGACGTCGTCGCCGACGAAGGCGACGCCGTGGTTGCGCAGCAGGATCGCCTCGGCCTCGCCGAGCCGCTGCGCGACGGCCTTGCCGAGCTCGACGGTGGTGACGATGTGGCTCGTGTCGGTGAAGCGCGGCACGCCGTGCTCGGCGAACCAGACGCCGTGGTTGTTGTACGGGCCGAGCTCGGCATCGGTCGCCCCGAACACCGTGGCGTGGTGGGCGTGGGTGTGCCCGACGACGTTGACGTCGGGGCGGGCGCGCATGATCTCGGCGTGCAGGGGCCACTCGAGGTGGCGCAATCCGGTGCCCTCGAGCACGGTGCCGTCGAAGTCGATGAGGATGAAGTCGTCGCCGACCACCTCGGAGAGCGCAAGGTTGCCCCGCTTGAGCCACAGGCCGCGGCCGAACGGGTCGCGGAACGAGAGGTGGCCCATCGACATGTCGCCGTGGCCCTCGAGCTCGAGGATGCGGTGGGCTCGCGCGACGTCGTCGAGGATGTTCGCGATCGACTCATCCTGGTGGTACCGGCCGGGGGTGTAGGTCATGTCGAGCCTTTCGGGGCGGGGCGGGGCGGGGCTGGGCGGGGCTGGGCGGGTGTTCAGCCGGCGAGCTTCGCGATGGCCTCGTCGCGGCTGAGCCCGCCGACGCGGTGGTGGATGCGGCCGCGGCTCGAGACGGCGACGACGATGAGGAGCTCGTCGGGGCGAGGCGCGTCGGGGACGGCGATCGTTACGGCGTCGTAGTGGGAGCGTACGTACAGCTCGTCCTTGAACGCGAGCGGGATGTCGAGCTGCGCGCCCGCCGACGCCGTCTTGGTCGCCGACGAGATCCACGCCCTGCCGCCGCCGACGGCCTCGCGGAAGGCATCCCCGAACACGGTCGTGATGCAGGCGACGACGTGGTCCTGCTCCCCGTTGATGCCGGCGATGCCGCCCTTGCCGTAGCCCTCGACGGGCCGTCCGTCGAGCAGGGCCGCGGCACGGGCGCCGAGGGCGGTGCCGAGGCTCGCGCTGGCTTTCGTCAGCGGCGAGAGGTCGGCGGTGTACCCGCTCGCGAACGGATTCCTGATGACGACGCCCGCCGCGGCCTTGACGAGCGGCGCACCGGCGACGGGGCCGCCCTCGTGCCGGATCTCCTGCACGACGCCGAAGTACTGGCGGACCTCGTAGTACGGATCGGGTTCGGGGAAGGACATGTTCCGGTGTCTCCTTGGTACGGTTCAGGCGATCGCATGGTCGTGGCGGTGCGGATCCGTCGGGTCGTAGAGCGCGGTCTCGTTGCTCTCGCCGACGAACTGGCCGCCCTGCGCCATCCCGCGGGTATCCGCGAAGTTCTGCGAGCGGTCCTGGCAGCGGTCGGTGTACGGGCGCTCGATGCGCTCCCACTCGGTGAGGGCGTCGGGCAGGTCGCCGACCTCGGCCGCCGAGACCGCCTCGGCGAGCGTGTAGGCGTTCATCATGGCGCAGCCTCCGCCCTGGGCGAGGGCGGGCGCCATGGCGTGGGCAGCGTCGCCGATGAGGGCGACGCGGCCCTTCGTCCACGTCTCGAGGCGGTTGGTCTGGTACCGGAAGTACTTGCCCTCGATCTTCGCCGCCTCTTCCAGCACGGGGGTGAGCTGCGGGTGGATCGACGTCCACACCCTGAGGTTGATGGTGGGAACCGCGGAGCCCTCGGCGTCGTCCGCCGGCGCCATGAGGGCGATGTAGAGCTCCTCCGCGTTCGCCGGCGTGTAGAGCACCCGCAGCACGCGGGGCTCGAGGTTCCAGAAGTCGATGACGTTGTCCCACTCGGTGTCGGGCTCGATCTTCTGCAGATCCTCCTTGCGGCGTGGCACGAGGAAGCGGGTGATGCCGTCCTTCGCGTGCCAGCGGTCGTAGCCGATGCCGAGCGAGTCGCGGGTGGGGGATGCCACCCCGTCGGCGCCGACGATGAGGTCGGCCTCGATCTCGGAGCCGTCGGCGAGTTTGAGGGCGCCTGCTCCCGTGGCGCCGACGACCTCGGAGTCGGTGGCGATTTCGACGCCGGCACCCTTCGCGGCCTTCGAGAGGACGGAGTGGAGGAACGGCCGGGTCATCGTGCGCCAGGGGATGCCGAGCGCAAGCGGATCCTCGTCGGAGACGATCGTGTTCTGCATCCGGGTCTCGTAGAACGGCGGGACCATGGAGCGCTCGGCGATCTCGTCGGACAGGCCGAAGGCGTCGAGCACGGAGAGCGTGTTCTGCCAGAGCACGATGCCGGCACCCTGCTCGCGCAGGCTCTCGCCCTTCTCGTGCACGCGGACGGACCAGCCGCGCTGCGCGAGCGCGATCGCCGCGGTGAGACCGGCGAATCCTGCGCCGGAGATCTCGGCATGCCGTGACGTCATAGTTCTGCTTCCCCTTGCTGTGGCGCGATTCTTATTACGTAGTGCGAAATGATTCTCGCTACACGCAATAACCGCTGCCCCTACCTAAGCGCGTTTTGCAAGGCGTGAGAAGCCCCTATCAAGGATGAAACACATCTTTTACATCCGCGGGCTGGGCGCGCTACGCGGTGCAGCTCTCGGCGCCGTCGGAACGGGGATGAGCCCTCAGCCGAGGCGCTTCGCGAACCAGTGCGTCGCGTTGGGGTCAATCCCTAAATACCAGGTCTTTTCCGGCACTCACTCGAGGCGCTTCCGGAACCAGTTGGTGGCGTTTTTGTTGAGGTTGTAGGCGGGGATCTCCTCGTAGCCCGAGGTTCGGTAGAGATGCTGCGCGGCAGTCAAAGACTCGTTCGTGTCCAGGACGAGTTGCTGCGCCCCGAACGCCTGCGCCCGTGATTCGAGTTCGTTCATGAGCAGTCGGGACCATCCGCGGCCGCGCGCGGGCTCCTCGATCCACACGTGCTTGACCTCGTATGTGGTGAGTCCATTGAGATCGTCGACTCGACGAACGCCGCCGCAGCCGATTGGCTGATCTGCGTCGTCGAGGACGAGCAGGAATTCGCCGCGCGGGGGAGTGAACCACGCCGGGTCGGGCAGCGTGACGCGATACCCGCCGGGATGCGTGGTGAAACTGAGTGCCCGCGACATGAAATAGTCATCGAGCAGCTTCGCGGCGACTGGGTCGTCGGAACGAGTCGGCACGAAGCGGGGCACAACGCGACGCTATCGCGGCGCACGAGCGAGTTCTATTGCACGTGCGGATGAGGCCGGTTCGCTTGATTCCGCAGAGTCTTGCGTCACCCGGCGGCCATCCGGGCCGGTTTTCGGGGCAAGTGGTCTGCGGCCGTCGGATGATGCGTCGTGAGCGAGGAATCCTGTCGGCTGTCGCCCGGCGCGGTTACCATAGGCGCATGGTCGATCAGGCCCTCTATGAGCGGGCGCTTCAGCTTGACGAGTCCTCGCGCCGCGAGTTGATCGCGGCGTTGCAGGACTCTCTCGACGCCGGCGAGATATCGCCCGAGGTTGCGGCATTGATCGACCGGCGCATCGCCGAGGCGGACGCGAACCCGGAAACGTTCGTGTCGCTTGACGAGGATGAGCGCGAGCTGCGCGAGCGCCGCCGTATCGCGTGAGCTATCACGTTCTTCTCGGCCCGAACGCCCGACGGGACCGCGACCTCGCGCTGGCCTGGTACGACGCGGAGGCGCCGGAGCAGTCGGAGCGGTTCATCGTCGAGTTCTACGCGGCTGCCCGCCGTCTTGAGGACTTCCCCCGCTCCGCCCCGGTCGTGCGCCGCGGCGTGCGCCAGGTGAACTTGAAGGTCTTCCCGTACCGGCTCCTGTATCGGGTCCACGAGGACGCCGAGATCGTCCAGATCATCGCCGGGCTGCACGAACGGCAAGACCCTGCCCGGCTGGACGACCGCCTCTGACCCTCCCCTACATCCCAAGCCTCGGGCCGATGTCGCGCTCGACGCTCGGGGTCACGGACTGCTCGGCGAGGGCGTCACGGGCGGCGTTGCGGGCCAGGCGCTCGCTGCGCGCCTGAACCTGCTCGGCGATGATGCCGGCCGCCTCCTCGATGGGCAGGGCGGTGAAGTGGTCGAGGACGCGCTGCGTCTGCTCGGCGCGAGCCTTCACGCCTCGGCGTGGGCTTCGTGCAGGCGGACGTGGCCCGGCTCCCGGCCGCGGGCGGCTTCACGCCGCAACCTCGCCTCCTCCTGCCTCTCCTCGGCTACACGGGAGGCGAGCAGAGCGCGCGCCGCGTTGACGAGCTTCACCGGCCCATCCGCGGTGAGGCCACGGACTTGCTCGGCGGCGCGGCCGGTGGCGTGGGCGAGGCCGCGGTCGGCCCTGTCGCGCTCGAGGGCGGCGGTGAACTGCTCGCGGGCGTCGTCAAGGTTGGCCGCGACGATGTGGGGCTGGTTGGCCTGCCGGCCGCGGGTCATGCCGACGTAGACCCCTGCCGCGCTCGTCGCGTCGGAAAGGACAGTGTGGGAGCGGTCGACGGTCGCGCCCTGGACGCCGTAGGTGGTGACTGCGTACGCGAGGTGCGCGGACGCGGCGACGTACTCCGCCGGCAAAGCGACGGTGCGGGCGTTCGCTCCTGCGCCGAGTTCGCGGACCCAGACGCCGCCGCGGTCGACGTGCCGGACGGTCCACGTCTGCCGGTTCGCGACCTGGAGTTCGCTGTCGTTGCGGCGGGTCTGGATGACATCGCCCTTCCCGATGAGGAGCCCGTCCATGCCGGTCAGGGTCAGGTCGTCGTCCACGGTGCCCTCTGCAACACGGAGTGCCCGGATGCGCTGGTTGAGCTGTTCGGACAGGAAACGGGCAGGGTCAATAAAATGGGGTGCGGTCATCGCGTGTCTTCCTTCGGAAACGGTTTTGATAGGTCTTTCCAAGAATCACGCGGTGGCCGTTCTCATCTACGACAACACACTCACCAGGATCCGATACACCACGCTATTGGACGCAACTTCGGCCGCCTCGAATTCCGCCCGGGCGGTGGCTTCCGCCTCGGCGGCCTTTCGCTTCTTCCCGAGCAGGCCCTTCGGTGGTTCGATCGAGCGGAGCACCGGCTGGGGTGGGAGCGGGATCGGCGCGGGGGCGCAAGCGGAGTCTCGAGGTCCGGGCGACCGAGTGGCGGATGCTGCTCCGGTTGTTTCAGCGACGCGAGTTCTATGTAGCCATCAACATCAAGCGTGGCCGCCAGCAACCCGCCGATATCTGTATAGACAGCTTCGAGCTCCTCGTTCATTGCGGCCGCTTCCGCGACCCGCGCCTCCACGTAGGCCGCCTTCGCTTCCCGCTCGAGTCGTGCGCGCTCCCGATCGTCCGCCCGTGCCGCGGCTACGGCCGCGCGCACGACTCGAGCGGGTGCCTCATTCAGAGGGGCGTGCGGCTTCGCAGGGCTGCTGTGCGAGATGAGCGTGGCGTTAGCCGACTGGCTTCTGAATACCCAGGTCTTTTGGCACCGCGGTGTAGCTGAACCGTTCCGCATGGGCCAGCGTTATAGTGATTCGTCGTTTTATGTGAATCTTATAAAGCCCAATAACAAAGCTAAGATTGTGTTGCATGGACGCGCTCACGAATCCGTACACGCCGAACGCTGGTGCCGAACCGCAGGCAATCGTCGGTCGCGACGACCAGCTTGCGTCGTTCGATCTGCTCCTGGCTCGGATCGAACGCGGACGAACCGAGCAGTCGATGATCATCACCGGGCTTCGTGGAGTCGGCAAGACTGTTCTACTTGGGCAGTTTCGCACTAAGGCGCTCGCGAAAGACTGGGTTGTCGTCGAGCTCGAGGTGAGCAAGAACGACGACAACAACTTCCGCAGGGACATCGGCTCCAAACTGCGAACTGCGCTGTTCGAACTGTCGCCGAAGGCAAAGTGGACCGACCGGTTCAAGCATGCCGCCGGGGTGCTTCGTTCCTTCAACGTCTCAGTCGACCCAGGCGGAACTTGGACTGCTGGTCTCGGCGTAGAGGCGGCAGCAGGATTCGCCGACCACTCCGATTTGGCGATGGATCTCACCGACGTACTGATTGCGATCGGGGAGGCTGCGCAGGAACGCGCACGCGGGGTCGTGCTGCTATTGGACGAAGTGCAGTTCCTCAGCAAAGCGCAACTTGAGGCAGTGATACAGGCGCTCCACAAGATGGTTCAGCGCAAGCTCCCGGTCACAATGGTCGGTGCCGGACTCCCTCAGATCGCGGAGCTCGCGGGAGACGCCAAGTCCTATGCCGAGCGACTCTTCAAGTTTCCTGCGATCGGTAACCTCAGCCCCACGGACGCGCGAGCCGCGCTCTCGACTCCGGCGCTCGAAGAAGGCGTGGAGTTCATGCCGGACGCAATCAAGATGGCGATTGACGTGACTGAGGGATACCCGTACTTCCTCCAAGAACTCGGCTACGCCGTGTGGACGGTGGCCGCGAATTCCCCCATCCGCGCCGAGGACATCGCCGAAGCGATCCCTGGCTATGAGTCGAAACTCGACGAGTCTTTTTTCCGCGTCCGGCTTGACCGGGCGACCGAGCTCCAGCGCGCCTATCTTCGGGCAATGGCCGCGCTTGGCTCCGCACCACAAAAGGCAAGCGATGTTGCGGACGTCATGGGGAGGACCTCCCAAAACCTCGGGCCCACACGAGCGGAACTGATCAATATGGGTCTGCTCTACACGCCGGAGCACGGCTACGCCGCATTCACTGTTCCTCAGTTCGACAAGTTCGTGTTGAGGGCCATTCCCGCCCTCAACGTCCCCGGCCTGAAGTCCCGACCGCGCAAGAACAACGGTAATTAGCCCACTCGCTTGCAAAACCGAGCGGTGGCGTTGGGGTTGTCGTCGCGCACCACGACGAACACCCCGGCCGGCGGCGTGAACCACGACGGATCGGGTTGCACCCGTCGGTAGTCGCGGACGAGAGTCGCAAAACCGAGTTCGCGGCTCTCGAAGTAGTCGTTCAGCAGGCGCACCGCGTCGGAGGAATCCGACGCGATGGCCTCGAAGACCGGACTCGATGCCACGTTCCCCACGCTAGCCGTCGCGAAAAATGCGGAAAAGTGCGGTAAGTCCCTACACCGGCGGGGGAACAGGCATCGGGCGCTTCTCGCAGAATTGTGCGGCGGCGAGGAATAGGCATCCCCGCCTCAAACTTGACATATGCAGGCTCAAGTTTTGCCGTGAGCGACTTGACAGGCCCCGGACCAGGGGTAAGAGTTGAGTCGACACGGCTCAGGAAGGAACCAATCACACTATGTCACGTGCAGTAGGTATTGACCTCGGTACGACCAACTCCGTCGTCGCCGTCCTCGAAGGCGGCGAGCCCACGGTCATCGCCAATGCCGAAGGATTCCGCACGACCCCGTCGGTCGTCGCGTACACGAAGGACGGCGAGGTCCTCGTCGGCGAGACCGCCAAGCGGCAGGCCGTCACCAACGTCGAGCGCACCATCTCCAGCGTCAAGCGCCACATGGGCACCGACTGGAAGGCCGACATCGATGGCAAGAAGTACACGCCGCAGGAGATCTCGGCGCGCATCCTCGCCAAGCTCAAGCGCGATGCTGAGCAGTACCTCGGCGACACCGTCACCGACGCGGTCATCACGGTGCCGGCATACTTCAACGACGCCGAGCGCCAGGCCACCAAGGAGGCGGGCGAGATCGCCGGCCTCAACGTGCTCCGCATCATCAACGAGCCCACCGCGGCCGCGCTCGCGTACGGCCTCGACAAGGGCAAGGAGGACGAGCTCATTCTCGTCTTCGACCTGGGCGGCGGCACCTTCGACGTTTCGCTGCTCGAGGTCGGCAAGGACGAGGACTTCTCCACCATCCAGGTGCGCGCCACCGCCGGCGACAACCGCCTCGGCGGCGACGACTGGGACCAGCGCGTCGTCGACTGGCTCGTCAAGCGCTTCAAGGAGTCGACGGGCGTCGACGTCGCCGGCGACAAGATCGCCCTGCAGCGCCTCAAGGAGGCCGCCGAGCAGGCGAAGAAGGAGTTGTCGTCGGGCATGTCCACGAGCATCCAGCTGCCGTACCTCTCCCTCACGCAGAACGGCCCCGCCAACCTCGACGAAACGCTCACCCGCGCCCAGTTCGAGTCGATGACGAGCGACCTGCTCGACCGCACGAAGAAGCCGTTCCAGGATGTCATCCGCGAGGCCGGCATCAAGGTCGGCGACATCGCGCACGTCGTCCTCGTCGGCGGCTCGACCCGCATGCCCGCCGTGAGCGAGCTCGTCAAGAGCGAGACGGGCAAGGACCCCAACAAGGGGGTCAACCCCGATGAGGTCGTCGCCGTCGGCGCCGCCCTGCAGGCGGGCGTCCTCAAGGGCGAGCGCAAGGACGTGCTGCTCATCGACGTCACCCCGCTGAGCCTCGGAATCGAGACCAAGGGCGGCATCATGACCAAGCTCATCGAGCGCAACACGGCCATCCCGACGAAGCGCTCGGAGACCTTCACGACCGCGGACGACAACCAGCCGTCGGTCGCGATCCAGGTATTCCAGGGCGAGCGCGACTTCACGCGCGACAACAAGGCGCTCGGCACCTTCGAGCTCACCGGCATCGCACCCGCCCCGCGCGGCGTGCCGCAGGTCGAGGTCACCTTCGACATCGACGCGAACGGCATCGTCCACGTCTCGGCGAAGGACAAGGGCACCGGCAAGGAGCAGTCGATGACCATCACCGGCGGCTCGTCGCTGCCGAAGGAGGACATCGAGCGCATGGTCCGCGAGGCCGAGGAGCATGCCGCCGAGGACAAGCGCCGCCGCGAGAGCGCCGAGACGCGCAACACCGCCGAGCAGCTCGTCTACTCGACGGAGAAGGTCATCGCCGACAACCGGGACAACCTGCCCGAGGACGTCAAGAACGAGGTCCAGTCCGACGTCGACGCGCTGAAGAGCGCGCTCGCCGGCGAGGACGACGCCGCCGTGTCGGTCGCCTTCGACAAGCTCTCGGCGAGCCAGCAGAAGCTCGGCGAGGCGATCTACGCCGCATCGCAGCAGGCGTCCGCCGCGTCGGCATCCGAGCCGACCGCGTCCGATGAGGACGTCGTGGACGCCGAGGTCATCGACGACGAGGGCAACAAGTAAGCATGAACGACAAGGACGAAGAGCACGAAGAGCCGGTCGTCCGCGACAAGCGCCGCATCGACCCGGAGACGGGTGAGGCACGTCACCCCGAGGGGGCGGGTTCCACGGAATCCGCCCCCGAGGGCGACGAGGAGCTCTTCGTTGACGACATCCTCGCCGCCGCGGAGCAGGAGGCCGACGACCCGTCGTCGGAGCACCTCGCGGACCTCAAGCGCATCACTGCCGAGTACGCCAACTACCGCAAGCGCACCGAGGCGAACCGCGAGGTCGAGCGCGAGCGCGCGGTGAAGGATGCCGTCACGGTCATCCTCCCGGTGGTCGACGACCTCGACCGGGCGCAGAAGCACGGCGACCTCGACGGCGACAGCGCCTTCTCGACCATCGCCGCCAAGCTGCGCGACGCGATCGCGAAGCTCGGCCTCACCCCCTATGGCGAGGTCGGCGACGTCTTCGACCCCCAGCGTCACCAGGCGATCTTCCAGCAGCCGGTGCCGGGCGCGACCGAGACGACCGTCATCGATGTCGTCGAGGTCGGCTACACGCTCGGCTCGACGCAGGTGCGCCCAGCGAAGGTCGTCGTCGCCACGCCGGAGCAGTAAGGGAGGCCCGGATGGCCAGTCAGGACTGGTTCGACAAGGATTTCTACCAGGTTCTCGGGGTCGCCAAGGACATCTCGGCAGCCGAGCTGAAGAAGACCTACCGCAAGCTCGCCCGGCAGTACCACCCCGACTCGAACCCCGGGGACGCCAAAGCCGAGGCGCGCTTCAAGGAGATCAGCGAGGCGTACTCCGTCCTCAGCGATCCTGAGCAGCGCAAGGAGTACGACCAGGTCCGCGCCATGGGCTCCGGTGCCCGGTTCACTGCGGGCGGCGCGGGCGGCGGCGGGGGTTTCGAGGACGTCTTCGGCGGCATGTTCGGCGGCGGTCGGGCCGCGGGTGCGCGCGGCGGCGCCGAGTACGAGGACCTGCTGGGCGGGCTCTTCGGCACGGGCCGCTTCGGCCGCACCAGCGGCGGGTTCCGCGGATTCGGCGGGCCGACCCGCGGCGAGAACGTCGAGGCATCGGCGACGATCGCCTTCGACGCGGCGGTGAAGGGTGAGCAGATCACCCTCAAGGCCAGCGATGGCAAGCCCATCAAGGTGAAGATCCCCGCCGGGGTCGCCGACGGCCAGAAGATCCGGCTGCGCGGCCGCGGGCATCCCAGCCCCGACGGTGGCGAGGCGGGCGACCTCATCCTCACGGTCGCGGTCAAGAAGCATCCGGTCTTCGAGCGCGAAGGACTCAACCTGCGTGTCACCGTGCCGGTGACGTTCGCCGAGGCCGCCCTCGGTGCGACCATCGAGGTGCCGACCTTCGGCGGCGAGCCGGTGAAGCTCAAGGTCGCACCCGGCACCCCGAGCGGCCGGGTGCTGCGCGTCAAGGGTCGGGGCGTCTCGACCGGCAAAGAGGTCGGCGACCTGCTCGCCGTCGTCCAGGTCGCGGTGCCGACGCGCATGTCGGCCGATGCCGAGGCCGCTCTCAGGGAGTTCGCGGCGAAACTGCCGGACGAGAACCCGCGCGACGATCTGCTGGCCCGATCCAGGGGCTAGGGCATCCTATGGACATGGACGAGAACACGCCGGTCTTCGCGATCACCGCGGCCGCCGGGCTCACGGGGATGCACCCGCAGACGCTGCGGCAGTACGATCGGCTCGGGCTCGTCAGCCCGAAGCGCACTGCCGGGCAGTCGCGGCGCTACTCGATGCGGGATGTCGTGCAGCTGCGCGAGATCGCGCGTCTCGGCAGCGAAGGGGTGTCGCTCGAGGGCATCCGCCGCATCCTCGAACTCGAGAACCGCGTCGTCGAACTCGGCTCGCGGGTGCGCGAGCTCGAGGCGGCGCTCGCCGACGAACTGCTCGGCCGCTCGGGTCGTCGGGTGTGGGCGTCGGATGCCTCCGGCGAGGTCGTGCCGATGCGCGCCGGCCAGCGTGCGCGCCGCAATCAGGTCGTCGTGTGGCGGCCTCCGCTGATCGGCTGATGACCGGCGCGTCCGCGCTGCCTGCTGCGCGGTACTTCATCGCCGCGAGCCGGCTGCGGCCGGGCCTCGACGGCGGCTACACCGTCGCGACGATGAATCGCGCACGGCACTTCGCCGCGGAAGGCGGAGTCCAGCCGACCTTGCTCACCTTTGAGCCGGCGCCGCAGGACGGCGTGCTCGAGGGCTTCGCCGCACTGGGGCTGGCCGCTTCCGAGACGCCGATGCGGAACCTCTTCGCCGAGGTGCGGGCACGGCCCGCCCTCGTGCGCGGCGCCGCGCTTCACCCGCGGCGTGACGCGGACGAGTCCGACCCCGCCCGCGCCACGACGGTCTACGCCGAGGACGGGTCGCCGCTGCTGCGGCTGCCATTCACAGCCCGCGCGGACTGGCACCGCGCCGATGCCGACATCGTCGTGCTCGCACCGGACGGCGTGGCGCTCGGCGCCCTGCGCGGCTGGGGCGAGCTGTACCGGCTCTGGGTCGACGCGGTCGTCGCCGAGGGGGCGGCGAGCGGCATCCCGGCCGTCGTCATCGCGGAGGCCAAGCAGGTGGGCGAGCTGCTCGCGGCCGGCGAGCGCGACTACGCGCTCCTCCACACCGTGCACAACGTCCACACCGCCGACCCGTATCGCTGGGATTCCCCCCTCGAGGCGCTCTGGCAGGGCTGGTTCGACGTCGCCGACCGCTTCGACGCGGTCGCGTGGCTCACCGAGCGGCAGCGCTCCGACGCCGTGCGCCGGTTCGGCGATCACCCGGAGTGGGTCGTCATCCCGCATCCTGCGCCGCCGTCGCAACCGGATGCCGCTCCCGGGCGCGACCCGCTGCGCGCCGTCATGGTGGCGCGCCTCGTCGCCCAGAAACGGGTCGCGGACGCGGTGCGCGCCTGGCCGGCCGTGCTCGCGTCGCATCCGGGAGCGCGGCTGGAGGTCTATGGCGATGGGCCGGAGCGCGCCGCGCTCGAGACGCTCATCGCCGAGCTCGGTCTTCGCGAGGCTGTCACTCTGCACGGGTATGTCCCGCGCGCATCCGATCAACTCGCCTCGGCCGCCGTGCTCGTGCTGTCGAGTCGCCACGAGGGCCAGCCGCTGGTGGTCGCCGAGGCGCTCGCCGCCGGCACGCCCGTTGTGGCCTACGACATCCCATACGGCCCGGCCGACATGGTCGAGCCGGGGGTGTCGGGCGAGCTCGTCGCCGACGGCGATGTGGCGGGGCTCGCCGCCGCGATCAACGGCATCCTGGGGAATCCCCAGCGCATCGCCGCACTGTCAGCCGGCGCGCGCGCCTGGACGGCCGCGCACCAGAGCGAGCACTCGATCGCGCTGTGGGCCGCGCTCGTGGAGCGGGTGCTCGCTCGCGGACTGCCCGCGAATCGCCTCAACAGCTAGCTGCCGTTCCGGCGCTTCAGGCGCGTCAGGCGCCTCGGGCGACTCGCGAGAGCGAGGAGCCGAGTGCGGCGAGAGCGTCGCCGGCGAGACGCATCGTCGTCCACTCGGCCATGGGCGTGGCGCCGAGCGCGCGGTAGAACCCGATCGACGGCTCGTTCCAATCAAGAACCGACCACTCGAAACGGCGGTAGCCCTGGGCGACGCACTCCGCCGCGAGTGCCGCGAGCAGCGCTTTTCCGTAGCCGTTCTTCCGCTCGGATTCCGCGACGAAGAGGTCTTCGAGCCAGATGCCGTTGCGGCCGGTCCACGTCGAGTAGTTGAGGAACCAGATGGCGATCGCGACGATGCGGCCGGCCTTCTCGACAACGTGGGCGAACACCGACGGGGATTCCCCGAAGAGCACCCGGGTGAGGTCCTCGGACGTCGCCTGGACAGCGTCCGGCTCGCGTTCGTAGTCGGCGAGCGCCTGGATGCACGCCTGCATGCCCTCCTCATCGCCAGGATGCGCCCTCCTCAGGATCGCGCCGCCGGGCAGCTCGATCGCGCCGCTCACACCGGCTCCGTGAGCCGCGCCGCCGACAGGGCGAGCTCGGGGTGGGCGTGCACGAACCGCATCACCTCGAGGGCGGTTCCGGAGTGCGCGGCCACGGCCGCCAGCAGGGTGTCGTCGTCGAGCGCGTCGGCCATCCTCGAACGCTAACAAACAGATGCCGCCTGACAGGAATCCGATTTCGGCGCAAGGATTGCCGCATGAGCGATGACCACGCAGGCATGCAGCACGGCCACGAGCACATGCCCGGCATGGAGCACATGCCCGGTATGCCCGGCATGGACCACACCGGGCATTCCGGGCACGGCGACCACCTCGCGCAGTTCCGCACCCGGTTCTGGTGGTGCCTCGCGCTGGCCGTCCCGGTCGTCGTCTTCAGCCCGATGTTCGGCGGCCTGCTGGGCTACCGGATCGACTTCCCCGGGGCGCTCTGGATCTCGCCCGTCATCGGCACCGTGATCTTCGCCTACGGCGGCGCCCCGTTCCTCACCGGCGCCGTTGGCGAACTGCGCGCTCGGCGCCCCGGCATGATGACCCTCATCGCCATGGCGATCTCGGTCGCCTTCGTCGCCTCGTGGGCCACGGTCGTCGACCCGGCGCTCGATATCGACTTCTGGTGGGAGCTCGCTCTCCTCATCGTCATCATGCTGCTCGGGCACTGGATCGAGATGCGCGCGCTCGCCTCCTCCTCCGGTGCTCTCGACGCGCTCGCGGCGCTGCTGCCCGACACGGCCGAGGTCGTCCACGGCGAGCACATCATGGCGATGCCCGCCGCAACCCTCGGCGTCGGCGATATCGTCCTGGTGCGCCCGGGCGGCAGGATTCCCGCCGACGGCGAGGTCGTCGACGGCGAGGCCCAGGTCGACGAGTCGATGGTGACGGGCGAGTCCCGCACGGTCGTTCGCGGGCTCGGCGCCCGGGTCGTCGCCGGGACCGTGGTCGCCGACACCGCGATCCGGGTGCGCGTCACCGCGATCGGCGAGCAGACGGCGCTCGCCGGCATCCGCCGCCTCGTCGCCGAGGCGCAGGCATCGTCGTCGCGTGCGCAGGCGCTCGCCGACCGCTTCGCCGCCTGGCTGTTCTACTTCGCCGCCGGCGCCGGCGTCATCACCTTCGTGGTCTGGCTGTTCATCGGCAGCCCGAGCGACGCCGTCTCGCGGGCGGTCACGGTACTGGTCATCGCGTGCCCCCACGCGCTGGGGCTCGCGATCCCGCTCGTCATCGCCATCTCGACCGGGCGCGCGGCCCGCTCCGGGGTGCTCGTGAAGGACCGCCTCGCCCTCGAGCGCATGCGCACGGTCGGCGTCGTCCTCTTCGACAAGACCGGCACCCTCACCCGCGGCGAGCCCGCGCTCGCCGGCACCGCGACGGACGGCATGGGCGAGCAGGATGCCGTTGCGCTCGTCGCCGCGGTCGAGGCATCCTCCGAGCATCCGCTCGCCCGGGCTCTGGTGCGGGCGGCGGACGCCGCGGGCGGCGACCACCCGGTCGCGACCGGATTCCGCTCCGATGCCGGCCGCGGTGTCGCGGCGAGCATCGCCGGGGTCGCCTGGCGCGTGGGCGGTGCGCGGTTGATCGACGAGGCCCGAGCGACTGTGCCGGAGCGCGTCGCCGCGGCCGCGGCCGAGTGGGCCGCCCATGGCGCCACGGTGCTCTACCTGGTGCGCGACGGTGCTGCCGCCGCCGCCTTCGCGCTCGAGGACGAGGTGCGCCCGGAATCCGCCCCGACCGTTGCGGCGCTGCATCGCCTCGGCATCCGCGTCGCGATGATCACGGGGGATTCCGCGGCGGTCGCGGACGCCGTGGCGGCGCGCCTCGGCATCGACGAGGTCTTCGCGGGGGTGCTGCCGGCCGACAAGGACGGCAAGGTCGCCGAGCTGCAGCACCGCGGCCTGTCGGTCGCGGTGGTGGGCGACGGCATCAACGATGCGCCGGCCCTCGCGAGGGCCGACGTCGGCATCGCCATCGGTGCGGGCACCGACGTCGCGATCGAATCGGCGGGCATCGTGCTCGCCTCCAGCGACCCCCGCGCCGTGCTCTCCGCGATCGCGCTGTCACGCGCGAGCTACCGCAAGATGATCCAGAACCTGGTGTGGGCGGCGGGGTACAACGTCGTCGCGGTGCCGCTAGCGGCAGGGGTGCTCGCGCCGGTCGGCTTCGTGCTCGCGCCGGCCGTCGGCGCCGTCCTGATGTCGCTCTCGACGATCATCGTCGCCCTCAACGCCCAGCTGCTGCGGCGCGTGGATCTCGACCCGGCCCGTCTCGCGGCTCGTCTCGCCGGGCGGGAATAGGGGCTTTCGCAACCAAGTTGAGCTGAGTAGACTCAACTTTGCCGTTCAGGAGGACATCAACCCATGGCAAACATGCAGGGCGCGCCGGCGACCGACGAGAACGCCAAGAGCGCGCTGGAGCAGTTCGGCGTCAACCTCACCGAAATCGCGCGTCAGGGCAAGCTCGACCCGGTCATCGGTCGTGACGCCGAGATCCGCCGCATCTCGCAGGTGCTCACCCGCCGCACCAAGAACAACCCCGTGCTCATCGGCGAGCCCGGCGTCGGCAAGACCGCCGTCGTCGAAGGCCTCGCCCAACGCATCGTCGCCGGCGACGTCGCCGACTCGCTCAAGGACAAAGAGCTCATCTCGCTTGACGTCTCGGCGATGGTCGCCGGCGCGATGTACCGCGGCCAGTTCGAGGAGCGCCTCAAGTCCGTCCTCAAGGAGATCAACGACTCCGAAGGCAAGGTCATCACCTTCATCGACGAGCTCCACACCCTCATGGGCGCGGGCGGCGGCGAGGGTTCGGTGGCCGCGGCCAACATGCTCAAGCCCATGCTCGCCCGCGGCGAGCTGCGCCTCATCGGCGCGACGACCCTCAACGAGTACCGCGAATACATCGAGAAGGACGCCGCCCTCGAGCGCCGCTTCCAGCAGGTGTACGTCGGCGAGCCCTCCGTCGAGGACACCATCGCGATCCTCCGGGGCCTCAAGGAGCGCTATGAGGCGCACCATAAGGTGGCGATCGCGGACTCCGCACTCGTCGCCGCTGCCGTGCTGAGCAATCGCTACATCACCTCCCGCCAGCTTCCCGACAAGGCGATCGACCTCATCGACGAGGCGGGCAGTCGACTCAAGATGGAGATCGACTCGAGCCCGGTCGAGATCGACGAACTCAAACGCGCCGTCGACCGGCTCAAGATCGAGGAGCTCGCCCTCAAGAAGGAGAAGGACCAGGCCTCCGTCGAGCGCCTCGCGAAGCTCCGCGAGGACATGGCTGCCAAGCAGTCCGAGCTCGACGCGCTGCAGGCGCGGTGGGACGCCGAGAAAGCGACCCTGCACTCCGTCGGCGACCTCAAGACCCGGCTCAACGAGGCCCGCATCGAGCTCGACATCGCCATGCGCGGCGGCGACTACCAGAAGGCGTCGAAGCTCAACTACGAGACCATTCCCACCATCGAGGAGGCGCTCGCCGCGGCCGAGAAGGCCGAGACGGCGGGCCCGCGCATGGTCAACGAGCAGGTCACCGACGAGGACATCGCCGCGGTGGTGGCCGCGTGGACCGGCATCCCCGTCGACAAGCTCAAGCAGGGCGAGAGCGAGAAGCTGCTCCACCTCGAGAGTGAGCTGGGGCGCCGCCTCATCGGCCAGAAGCGCGCCGTCGCGGCCGTCGCCGACGCGGTGCGCCGCACCCGCGCGGGCATCAGCGACCCGAATCGCCCGACGGGCTCGTTCCTCTTCCTCGGCCCGACCGGCGTCGGCAAGACCGAGCTCGCGAAGGCGCTCGCCGAGTTCCTCTTCGACGACGAGCACGCCATGGTGCGCATCGACATGAGCGAGTACAGCGAGAAGCACAACGTCTCGCGGCTCGTCGGCGCCCCTCCCGGCTACATCGGCTACGAACAGGGCGGCCAGCTCACCGAGGCGGTGCGTCGCAGGCCCTATTCGGTCATCCTGCTCGACGAGGTCGAGAAGGCGCACCCCGAGGTCTTCGACGTTCTGCTGCAGGTGCTCGACGACGGCCGCCTCACCGACGGCCAGGGCCGCACGGTCGACTTCCGGAACACGATCCTCATCCTCACCTCGAACCTGGGCAGCCAGTACCTCACGGATGCCTCGCTGTCCGACGCCGAGAAGGAGGGCGCGGTGCTCGCACTCGTGCGCCAGGCGTTCAAGCCCGAGTTCGTCAACCGCCTCGACGACATCGTGGTGTTCTCCGCGCTCTCGCAAGCCGAGCTCGCCGAGATCGTCTCGCTCTACGTCGACCGGCTGCAGAAGCGCCTCCAGCAGCGCCGCTTGGAACTCGGCGTCAGCCCGGACGCCCGCGCCTGGCTCGCCGAGCGCGGCTACGACCCGATCTACGGGGCGCGCCCGCTCCGCCGGCTCATGCAGACCGAGATCGACGACCGGCTCGCCCGGGGGCTGCTCGACAGCAGCATCCACGACGGCGACTTCGTGCGCGTCGACCTCGCTCCCGAGGGCGATCACCTCATCGTCGAGACCGACAAGGCGCCCGCCTTCGACGCCGACGAGGTCATCGAAGGCGAACTCATCTGAGTTGATCGCCGTGGCCGATCATGCCGATACGTCGACGACGTAGAGTGGCGCTATGCACGCGACGACCATCTACGGCGAGAGGGACATCCGGTTCGAGGAGGTCCCGGACCCGGTGCTGAGCAGCGGCCGCGATGCCGTCGTGCGGGTCGTGGCCGCCTGCGTGTGCGGGTCGGATCTGTGGTCCTATCGCGGCATCCAGCGAGTGGCGCATCCGGGGGGCCGCATGGGGCACGAGTTCGTCGGCGTCGTCGAGCAGGTGGGCGCGGAGGTCGCGCGCATCCGCGTCGGCGATTTCGTCGTCGCGCCGTTCATCATCTGCGACATGACGTGCATCAACTGCCGGAACGGCTTCTCCTCGTCGTGTCTGCACAGCGCCTGGTGGGGCGGGCCGGACGCCGACGGCGTGCTCATCGACGGCGGTCAGGGCGAGTTCGTGCGGGTGCCGGAGGCCGACGGAACGCTGTTCGCGACGCCGTCCTACCCGGCCGACGATCTCGTGCCGAGCCTGCTGACGCTGTCGGATGTCTTCGGCACCGGGCACCATGCGGCGGTCTCGGCCGGCGTCGGGCCGGGCTCGACGGTCGCCGTCGTCGGCGACGGGGCGGTGGGGCTCTCCGGCGTCCTCGCCGCGAAGCGGTTGGGAGCATCGCGCATCGCGCTGTTCTCGCGGCACTCGGATCGCCAGGCGCTGGGGCGCGAGTTCGGCGCGACCGAGGTCATCGAGTCGCGCGGCGACGAGGGCATCCGGGCGGCCAAGGACCTCTTCGACGGCATCGGTCCCGATGCCGTTCTGGAGTGCGTCGGCACGGCGGAGTCCATGGCCCAGGCGGTCGGCACCGCCCGGCCCGGCGGCCAGGTCGGCTACGTCGGCGCGCCCGCCGGCGGCGCCGAGCTTCCCATCCGACGGCTGTTCCGCACGAACGTGGGCGTGCGCGGCGGGGCCGCGCCGGTGCGGAACTACATCGAGGAGCTCTTCGCCGACGTCTGGGAGCGCCGCATCGACCCGGGTCGGGTCTTCGACCTCGAACTGCCGCTCTCGCGGGTCGCCGAGGGGTACGCGGCCATGGACGAGCGCCGCGCGATCAAGGCGCTGCTCCGGCCGTAGCAGCCGGTCGGTCGGTCGACGACGTTGGCGGTGGAGACCGAGGCTATGACGCCTTCTGCTTCTGCTTTCCGCGGTCTCGGTTGCCCGAGAAGATGAGCCAGATCGCGACGATGATGAGCACGATGGCGCCGACGGGGACCAGCCAGCCGCTTCCGGAGGCGAAATTGCTCACCCAGCCCAGGTAGGGCACCGAGTACCAGAGCTTCGCGACGACCTGCTTGGCGGTCACGGTGGGGTCGGCGGTGTTGTTGGCGTCGCCCTTGGTCGTGAACGAGTAGTCGCCGCTGGTCGAGGTCGTGACGGCGATGACGCGGTGGGTGACGAGGGTCTGCGCGTCGCTCGCTTTCGGCTCATAGGTGATGATGTCGCCGATGCGGATGTCCGAGAGCGCGGCCGGCTTCACGATGAGCAGCGTTCCCTCGGGCAGTCCGGGCCGCATCGAGCCGGTGAGCACGGTGAGGTCGGTGGCGCCGGTGAGGCGCGGCACGATGACCGTGACGGCGGCGACTGCGACGAGGAACACCAGGACCGCGATGCCGATGCCGCCGAAGATCGCACCCCCGATGCCGCGGCGGCGGGCGGGCCTGCCTTCCGCCTCGCGCGCAGCACGACGAGAGAGCACCGGTTCGGTGGTCTCTGGGGTGGGCTCAGCGGGCGCGGGTTCGACAGCCGGAGTCTCGCTCATCGCGCCCAGACTAGCGTCTGTCATGAGGGAATCGGCCCATCCTCGTCGCCGTCTTCGCCGCGGCGCCGTCGCGCCGCGACGAGGAACGTGGCGCCGCCCGCGGTGAGAGCCATCGCCAGTGCGAGCCACGGCAGGATGTCGGAACCGGTCTGCGGCAGGCCGCCGGAGGGCGTGACCGGCGTGACCTGGCCGCCCGTGGGGTGCGGGTGCCGTGCGGCCTCGCACAGCGTCTGGGAGGTCGAGCCGCCCGAGGGGTCGCTGAGGCCCACGATGAGGTGGAACGAGGCGAGGCCGTTCTGCGCCGTGGTGCCGGTGAGCGCCGCGGCGAGGCTGAGGCCGACCGTGACGAGCATCTCGCCGCCCGCGGTGATCGGCGCGCTGGAGACCAGTGTCGTGCAGCCTTTGGTCGTGGAGAGCGTCATGGCCGGCGAGGTCGTCGAGCCGGGGATGACGGCCCGAACGCTGAGGGAGTCGAGCACGATCCGGCTGCTCGAGCTGCTGTCGCCCAGCGCGACGGAGAGCAGCTGCCGGTTCGGCGAGTCGTTGCGCACCGTGAACTGCGACGAGATGCGATCGCCGGGGACGAGGTTGCGCGCCGCGGTGAAGAGGTCCTGCGTCGCGATCGGTGCGAAGGCGGAGCCGGCGACGCTGATCTCGAGCGTCGACTGCGCCGCCGTGGCCGTCGAGGCCTCGGCGGCGAACGCGGGCGCCGGCGGCAGCAGCAGCGGCCCCACCATGAGGAAGAGGACCGCGATGCGAGCGAGAATCGGTCTCATCAGTGCGCCAGTGACGTCTTCCAGGTGTTGGTCTGGCCGCCCGTGATGCCACCTGTCGCGGCGCTGAAGCCGTACTGGCCCGACGAGTTCGTCGCGAGCACGAACCAGGTGTCGCTGTTGCTCGCCTGCGTGTCGGTGCAGCCCGGCGCGGTGTTGTCGGTGCAGTGGATGATTGTCATGGCCGGCGACCCGAAGCCGGTGCTCTGGGTGCCGGGTCCGGTCGCGGTCAGCGTTCCGAAGCGGATCGAGCTCCGCCCCAGCAGCGTCGCCTTGTCGGAGGCGTTCAGCGACGAGGCGTTGACGAGCGCCGTCCAGTCGATGTCGAGCTCCCAGCCGATGTAGAAGTGCGGATAGAGCCCGCTGACGCTGGCGTAGAGGCAGGCGTCGCTGAGCGTCAGCGCGGGATTGGCCTGGTTGGCGCAGCTCTGGATGTTGACGGCGTCGATCGAGTAGGTACCGCTTCCGGCCGGGTAGACGCCGGGGTTGAGGTTCTGGTTCTCGCAGAAGATCACGTTTGTCGACTGCGGGTAGGTCAGCGGGGTGTTGGCGACACTGCCGGGATGGTTCGCCCAGTCGACGGCGTTGAGCGTCGTCCCGTTGGTGCCGACGGTCTCGGCGCCGACCAAGGTGTAGACGCCGTTCACCACCGATTGGATCTTCGCGGTGTAGGCGCCGTTCGACTCGAGCATGGCCGCGGTGAGTGTGAGGCCGTTGTAGGGAGGCTTCGTGGTGTCGATTGCGATCGACCAGCTGTGCGCCTGGCCGTCGTTCGGCACCGAGACTGTGATGACCGGGCAGAAGTAGTACGGAGTCGTCAGCGTGCCGTTGCCGGAGTCGATCGCGCTCGTCGAGGTCGGCGATGCGCCCTGGTTGATGGCGATGCCCGTGACGGTCGTCGTCGAGCTGTCCGGCGCGCTGATCGACGCCTCGGTCTCTGTCACTGTCGCCGCGCTCACGGCCGAGAGCGTGTATCCCGATGTCGCGATCGCCCCGGTGGTCCACGCGCTCTTGCTCGCCGTGATCGTGACCTGAGGAGTCAGTGTCGTGTTCGACACGCTCTGGGCGTTCGTCGAGGAGATGGACGTCGCGATGCAGTAATGAGCGGACGCGCCGACGGCGAGGGTGTCCTGGCCGCTGAGCCAGCTCGGCATCGCAGCCCAGGTTCCCGTATAGGCCGTCGTGCCGCTCGGCGCGGTCGTCGGGCAGGTCGCATTCGACGGGTTCGCCCAGATCGATACGGCGAGCTCGCCGGCGAGCGTGGCGGCGTCGCCCGAGGTCGGGACGGTCGTCGTGCTCGAGAACCCGGTGAGGGGGAGGGTCCCGGAGTTGGTCAGCGTGACGTTGGCGACGGAGGTCAGCGGGCTGGGGTACTGATACGTCGCGGTGAGCGCGTCGAACCCTGTGAGGGTGAGTCCGGTCGTCCCCGCGTTCGCGGTGACGGCGACGGTGTCCTTGGCGCTCCAGAGCGCCGATGCGCCCGCGGCGCCGAACGCGGCGAAGACCGCGACGGCCGCGCCGGCGGCGATGGCGAAGTAGCGTCGCTTCATCATGCCGTCGCCTGCACGCTGTCGAGGGTCATGGTGAAGCTCACTGTAAGGCCCTGGGCCGCCGACGGCGCGGTCGACGAGAGCGCGAGCACCAGGCACAGCACCCGGCTGTCGTTGCCGTTCGCGTCGCCCTGCGCGGCGAGTGTGAACATGCTGTTCGCCGCGTAGCCGTCGAGCGCGGCGGTGGGTGTGGCCGACGCCGTGGTGCACTCGGATGTCGGCGGCACGGTCACGAGCGCGGCCTTGAGCGCGCCGCTCAGCGCGCCCGCCGCCGTGCCGGTGCCGTTGTCACTTGCGGAGATCGCGGCGAGGCTCACGGTCTGGGGCGTCGAGCCGACGCTCTGGATCGTGAACGCGGTGGTGACGACGTCGCCCGGCCCGAGGTTCGAGGCGATGCTGCCGAGGCTCAGCGCGTGGGTGAGGGTCGGCTGCCCGTCCGAGCTCACCTCGATGTCCATCGAGGCGGTGGTGACGGTGCCGCCGGGCACCGTCACGGACGATGACCACATCGCGTAGGTGCCTCCGGTCCCGGTCAGGCCCGCCAGCGTCCCGATCGCCACGGCGGCGATGAGTGCGACGACGGGCACGCCGAATCGACGTCGGCGCTGAGCCGACGCCGATCCGGCGTGCTTTCCTGACATGGGGGAAACCTCTGGTCGCGACGCGCCGGGCTAGTTGCCCGTGTTGGTGGCGCCGGTCTGGGTTAGGTTGAGCGCGACCGTCGGGGCGGTGATCGTCTCGCCCTGGTCGTTGGTGCCGTTGTTGGCGCCGCTCAGGGTGACGTTATTGAACGTGAACGGGATGCTGACCTGGATGATTGCGCCGTCGGCGAGGCCGAGGTTGGCCGAGCCGGTGACGGTGTAGGAGCCGGCGGAGACGGTCGTGAGGCCGATCCCCGAGAGCGCGCCAGACGAGCCGCTCGTGGGCGTGCCCGTGTAGGTGGCGGTGCCGACGGTGAAGCCGCTGCCGGCCGTTCCATCCGTCTGGTACTTGAGCGAGCCCTTGGTCGGGGTCGCGAAGGTGAATCCGCTGGGCGTCGTGCCGGTCACCGCGAGCGAGGCCGCAAGGTTGGTGCCCTTGGCGTGGAGCATCGCGGACGCGACGTAGTAGTAGGTCTCGCCAGGGATCATCGTGTTGCCGGCGACCGAGGTGGTGCCCGCGGCGTCGCTGTACCAGCCGCCGGTGCCGCCGTCGAGGTAGAGGTAACCGGTGGTGATGGTCGAGC
>NZ_DAIEII010000024.1:0-9545 GCF_027352875.1 Gryllotalpicola sp. | reverse complement strand
GAGCGCTCTCGGCCCTGCCGACGTGAAGGCCGACGACGTCGAGATCGCCAAGTCGAACATCCTGCTCATCGGCCCGACGGGCTGCGGCAAGACGTACCTCGCCCAGACGCTCGCGAAGCGCCTCAACGTGCCCTTCGCCGTCGCCGACGCGACGGCGCTCACCGAGGCGGGCTATGTCGGCGAGGACGTCGAGAACATCCTCCTCAAGCTCATCCAGGCCGCCGACTACGACGTGAAGCGCGCCGAGACGGGCATCATCTACATCGACGAGATCGACAAGATCGCCCGCAAGGCCGAGAACCCGTCGATCACGAGGGACGTCTCGGGCGAGGGCGTCCAGCAGGCACTGCTCAAGATCCTTGAGGGCACGGTCGCCTCGGTTCCGCCGCAGGGCGGCCGCAAGCATCCGCATCAGGAATTCATCCAGATCGACACGACGAACGTGCTGTTCATCGTCGCGGGCGCCTTCGCCGGGTTGGAAGACATCATCTCCAACCGCGCCGGCAAGAAGGGCATCGGCTTCGGCGCCCCGCTGCACAGCAAGGGCGACGACCTCAACCGCTTCAGCGAGGTGCTGCCGGAAGACCTGCACAAGTTCGGCCTCATCCCCGAGTTCATCGGCCGGTTACCCGTCGTCACGACGGTGACGCCGCTCGACCGCGAGGCGCTCATCCAGATCCTCACTGAGCCGAAGAACGCACTGGTGCGTCAGTACCAGCGCATGTTCGAGTTCGACGGCGTGGAACTCGACTTCGAGCCCGCCGCGCTCGAGTCGATCGCCGAACTCGCGGTCCTGCGTCAGACCGGTGCCCGCGGGCTCCGCGCCATCATGGAGGAGGTGCTCGGCCCCATCATGTTCGAGGTGCCGTCCACCGACGAGGTCGCCCGGGTCGTCGTCACGCGCGCCGCAGTGATGGAGAACGCGGCACCCACCATCGTGCCGCACCTGTCCTCGGTGCCCGCCGAGAAGTCCGCCTGATCTCGTCGGCGCCTCCGCGTCACCCGGCCGGTCGCGCGCCGATGCGCCAGGGCTAGTCGAGTCCGCGCCGCGCGAGCAACGGCTCGATGGCGGCATCCCGCCCGCGGAAGTCGCGAAACGCCTCGAGCGGATCCTTCGACCCGCCGACGCCGAGCAGGCACTCGCGGAACCGCTGGCCGTTCTCGCGGGTCAACCCGCCGTTCTCCGTGAACCACTCGACGGTGTCGGCATCGAGCACCTCGCTCCAGATGTACGCGTAGTATCCCGCGTCGTAGCCGCCCGAGAAGGTGTGGGCGAAGTAGGTGCTCGAGTAGCGCGGCGGCACAGCCGGGTTGTCGAGACCGGCCTCGGCGAGCGCTGCCGCCTCGAACAGCTCGACGCTGCCCACCGCAGCCGCCTGCTCCGGGCTGAGCCGGTGCCACGCCTGGTCGAGCATCGCGGCCCCCAGGTATTCGCTGGTCTTGAATCCCTCGCCGAAGGTCTTCGACGCGTTGATGCGGTCGACGATCTCCTGGGGGATGGGTGCGCCCGTTTCATAGTGCTTCGCGTAGTTGGCGAGAACGTCGGGCCAGAGCATCCACATCTCGTTGACCTGAGAGGGGTACTCGACGAAGTCGCGGGCGACGTCGGTGCCGGCGAAGCGCGGGTAGGTCGTACGGCCGAACAGCCCGTGGAGGGCGTGGCCGAACTCGTGGAACAGCGTCTCCACCTCGTCGAAGGTGAGCAGCGTCGGCTCGCCGTCGCCCGGCTTCGGCACATTGTGGTTGTTGACGACGATCGCCGTGGAGCGCCCGAGCAGGCGCGTCGCGTCGACGAGCGAGTTCATCCACGCCCCGCCGCGCTTCGAGTCGCGGGTGTAGAGGTCGTAGAGGAACAGGCCGAGCGGCTCGCCGTCCTCCTCCCTCACCTCGAAGACGCGCACGTCCGGGTGGTAGCCGACGAGGTCGGGCCGCTCGGCGAAGGTGATCCCGTAGAGGCGGTTCGCGGCGAAGAACACGCCATCCTGAAGCACGCGCTCCGCCTCGAAGTAGACCCGGAGCGCGGCGGTGTCGATGTCGTAGCTCGCCGTGCGCACCCGCTCGGTCCAGAACGGCCAGTCGGCGGCCGCGATGGGCGCGCCGGCGAGGGCCTCCAACTGCTGCTGTTCCCGCCGCGCATTGCGCGCGGCGGCCGGGGCGAGCCGGCCGAGCATCGCCGCGACGGCATCCGCGCTCCTCGCCGTCTCGTTGGCGGTGACGTAGTCGGCGTGGTGCCGGAAGCCGAGCAGGCGGGCGCGCTCCGCGCGCAGCCGCACGATGTCCAGGACGAGCTGCCGGTTGTCGTTCTCACCGCCGTGGCCGCCCCGCGCGCGGGACGCGGCCATGATGCGCGCGCGCGTCGCCGGGTTCGTCAGGGTCTCGAGCCAGGGATGCCCGGTCGGCAGAACGAGGGTGACGAGGTATGCGCTGTCGAATCCGCGCTCTGCGGCCGCGGCGGCCGCGGCGGAGAGTTCGGCATCGCCGAGGCCGGCGAGGTCTGCGGCGTCCTCGACGAGGACGGCGAGCGCGTTGGTGTCGGCGAGGAGCTGCTTCTCGAAGCGGGTCGTCAGGGTCGAGAGCGTCTGGTTGTACGCCGACAGCGTCGCCCGCTCGGCGTCGGGCAGGCCCGCGCCGGCGAGGGTCATGTCGGTGTACGTGCGCTCGACGAGGTAGCGCGACTCGGGGCCGAGGTCGAGGGTGTCGAGCGCGGCATGGACGGCCGCGACGCGGCGGTAGAGCGCCGGGTTGAGGGTGATGGCGTCGCGGTGCGCGGCGAGGCGGGGAGCGAGCTCCTCCTCGAAGGCGTTGGTGAAGTCGTTGCTGTCCGCGCTCGACGTGTTGAAGAAGACCGCGGCGACCCGGCGCAGGGTCTGCCCGGAGCGCTCCAGCGCGATGAGCGTGTTGTCGAAGGTCGCAGGACCGGGGTTGGAGACGATCGCCGCCACCTCGACGGTCTGCTCGGCGAATCCGGTCTCGAACGCCTCGCGGTAGTGCTCGTCGCGGATGAGGGAGAACGGCGGCAGTTCGTAGTCGAGAGAACTCGGAGCGAGGAGCGGATTCGCGGCCATTCGCTCAGCCTACGATGGGGCCATGAGCGCATCGGAGCGGTACCTGCACGGCCATCACGAGAGCGTGCTGCGCTCGCACTCGTGGCGCACGGTCGAGAATTCCGCCGCCTACCTCGTGCCCTATCTGACGCCGGGCGCGGACCTTCTCGACGTCGGGTCGGGGCCGGGGACGATCACCCTCGACCTCGCGCGGCGTCTTCGACCCGGGCGTGTCGTCGGCGTCGACGCGTCGCCGGACGTCGTCGCCCAGGCGACGGCGCTCGCGGCGGACGCCGAGGCGGCGAACGTCTCGTTCGAGGTCGGCGACGCCTACGGCCTCGACTTCCCCGACGCCTCCTTCGACATCGTCCACGCCAACCAGGTGCTGCAGCACCTCGCCCGTCCGGTGCACGCGCTGCGCGAATGGCGCCGGGTGCTCAAGCCCGGCGGCATCCTCGCGGTGCGCGATGTCGTCTACCGGGCAACGGTCTGGGCGCCTGCGAACCCGGGCCTCGACAGCTGGCTGGACGCCTACCTCGCGTCGGCGCGCTCCACCGGAGGGGAACCCGATGCGGGCGCCTCGCTCAAGGCCTGGGCGCGCGAGGCGGGCTTCGAGGGCATCGAGTGCACGGCGTCGGTGTGGTGCTTCGCCTCCGACGTGGAGCGCGAATGGTGGGGCGGCTCCTGGGCCGACCGGGTGCTCAAGTCGTCATTCGCGGTGCAGACCATCGAGGCCGGGGCCGCCGATCTCGCCGATCTCGAGGGGATGGCCGCGGGCTGGGCGTCCTGGCGGGACGACCCCGACGGCTGGCTCGCCATGACCCACGGCGAGGTCATCGCCCGGCGGCCGCTGGACGACTGAAGCGCCGAGACGGCGAGAGGTCAGGCGACGGTCGCGGTGTCCGCGGCGCGGTCGTAGGTGATGACCGTCCCGTCGTCGAGTTCGACGATCGGATTTCCCTCGAGCCAGGTGAGCGTCCAGCCCCAGCCCTCGGTCTCGACCCCCTGCTCCGCGAGCTCCTCCTCGATGGCGGTGATGGCGCTCACCACCGCTTCGGGGAGTCGCTGCGGAGGGGTGTCGCCGAAGCCCCAGCGGGTGCCGATCTGCATGAGACCAGGTTACGGTGCGGGAAGCTCGCCTGGGATCGCATCGAGGATCTCGATGCCGTCGCCGTCGGCCCAGGTGATCTCGTCGATGCGGCCGACGGCTTTGAGGTCGACCTCGGCGGAGCGCAGCGCGTCGAGCTGGGCCGGGGTGCCGGTGATCGTCAGCGAGACGATGGGCGTCTTCTGCGAGACCTTCGCCTCGGTCTTGACCCGGCGGATGCCGACGAGCGCGGCGCTCGCGGCCGCAAGCGCGTCGGGCCCGTCCGCGATGGTGAGGTCGGCGGAGGTCGGCCACGGCGCGGTGTGGATCGACCCGTCGTTGAACCACGACCAGGACTCCTCGGTGGCGAAGGAGAGCACCGGGGCGAGCAGGCGCAGCAGGACGCTGAGCGCCTGACGCAGTGCGGCGGCGGCGCTGGCGTGGCCGGAGGCGCCACCGACCGAGCCGTGGGCGCGCTCCTTGACGAGCTCGAGGTAGTCGTCGCAGAAGGTCCAGAAGAACGTCTCGGTGACCTCGAGCGCGCGGGCGTGATCGTAGGCGCTGAAGGCCTTGGTGGCCTCGTCGACGACGACGGCGAGGTCGCGCAGCATTGCGAGGTCGACGGGCTCGGTCACCGCGGAATCCGCCGGCGCCTCGAACCCGAGGACGAACTTCGCCGCGTTGAGCACCTTGATGGCGAGGCGGCGGCCGATCCTGACCTGCGTCGGACTCTGCGGGTCGAAGGCCGCGTCGGTGCCCAGCCTGCTCGAGGCCGCCCAGTAGCGCACCGCGTCGGAGCCGTGCGAGTCGAGGATGTCGGACGGCGTCACGACGTTGCCCTTCGACTTCGACATCTTTTTGCGGTCGGGGTCGACGATGAAGCCCGAGATGGCAGCGTTGCGCCACGGCGTCACACCGTGCTCGAGCTGGGCCCGCAGCACCGTCGAGAACAGCCAGGTGCGGATGATGTCCTGGCCCTGCGGGCGCAGGTCGTACGGGAAGAGCGCGTCGAAGAGCGCGGGGTCGCGCTCCCAGCCCGCGGCGATCTGGGGGGTGAGCGAGGAAGTCATCCAGGTGTCCATCACGTCGACCTCGCCGACGAAGCCGCCGGGCACGCCGCGCTGCTCCGGGGAGTAGCCGGGCGCGGGGTCGGAGGACGGGTCCACCGGCAGCAGCGCGCGCGGCGGCACGATCGGCTCGTCGTACCGGGGGCTGCCGTCGGCGTCGAGCGGGTACCAGACCGGGATCGGCACGCCGAAGAAGCGCTGGCGCGAGATGAGCCAGTCGCCCGAGAGCCCGCCGACCCAGTTCTCGTAGCGCACCCGCATGAAGTCCGGATGCCAGGCGATCTCCCGCCCGGCGTCGAGGAGCCGTTCGCGCAGCACGTCGTCGCGAGCGCCGTTGACGACGTACCACTGCCGGGTCGAAACGATCTCGAGCGGGCGATCGCCCTTCTCGAAGAACTTCACCGGATGCTGGATGGGCTGGGGCTCGCCGACGAGCTCGCCGGAGGCCTCGAGCGCCTTGACCACCGTCTGCTTCGCGGTGAAGACCGTCGCCCCGGCGATCGATTCGTAGAGCTCGCGGCCCGCAGGCGCCGTCAGCCACTCGGGCAGGGCCGAGACGATGCGCCCGTCGAAGCCGATGATCGCGCGGTTCGGCAGGTTGAGCTCGCGCCACCACACCACATCGGTGACGTCGCCGAAGGTGCAGATCATCGCGATGCCGGAGCCCTTGTCGGGCTGCGCGAGGTGGTGGGCGAGAACCGGCACCTCGACGCCGAAGATCGGGGTGCGCACTGTGCTGCCGAAGAGCTCCTGGTAGCGCTCGTCGTCCGGGTGCGCGACGAGGGCGACGCACGCCGGCAGCAGCTCAGGGCGGGTCGTCTCGACGAACACGTCGCCGCCCTCGCCGTGGAAGGCGAGCCGGTGGTAGGCGCCGGGCTGCTCGCGGTCTTCCAGCTCCGCCTGGGCGACCGCGGTGCGGAAGGTGACATCCCACAGCGTCGGCGCGAGCGCCTGGTAGGCCTCACCGCGCTCGAGATTGCGCAGGAACGCCAGCTGGGAGCTGAGCAGCGCCTCGCGCCCGATGGTGCGATAGGTCTGCGCCCAGTCGACAGAGAGCCCGAGCTGGCGGAAGAGCGACTCGAACTGCTTCTCGTCCTCCTCCGTCAGCCGCTCGCAGAGCTCGATGAAGTTGCGGCGCGAGATCGGCGCCTGGTCGGCCGCCTTCGAGCTTCTGTTGTCGCCGCCCTCGAACGGCGGTGCGAAGCCGGGGTCGTACGGCAGCGAGGGGTCGCAGCGGACGCCGTAGTAGTTCTGCACGCGGCGCTCGGTGGGCAATCCGTTGTCGTCCCAGCCCATGGGGTAGAACACGTGCTTGCCCTGCATGCGCTGGAAGCGCGCCATGACGTCGGTGTGCGTGAAGGAGAACACGTGGCCGATGTGCAGCGAGCCGGATGCCGTGGGCGGGGGCGTGTCGATCGAGTAGATCGCGCCGCGACCGGCCGCCAGAGCGGAGTCGCGATCGAACGAGAAGGTGCCCTCGCGCTGCCAGGTGTCGCCCCACTTCGCCTCGAGGCCTTCGAGGGCGGGCTTCTCGGGGATCTGGGCAGCGCACATCTGCGGGGTCTCGATTCGATATATGCGGCACCGGGTCTGCGGGTGTCTGAGTGTGGGGATCACGGTCAGTGTACCGGCTAGAATCGAGGCAGCGACAGCGATCCGGCCATCACCGGGGAGTCTTCGGAAGAGCCGTGCGAGCGGGGTAGAGCCGAACGGGACGAGCCCGTCACAGCTCACGAGAAGCGGGCGCAGGACGCGCCAATCGAGGTGGTACCGCGGAGAGATCCGTCCTCGTCGAGTGAATCCGAGGAGCACCGTGCCGTACCCGAAATCCGAGCAGCCCGCTGTCGTTGCGAGCCCGCGTTTCCCCGCGATCGAGGAAGGCGTCCTCGCCTTCTGGAAGCAGGACGGCACGTTCCAGGCCTCCGTCGACAATCGCGACGGCTGCGCGGAGTGGGTGTTCAACGACGGGCCGCCGTTCGCGAACGGCCTGCCGCACTACGGCCACCTCCTCACCGGGTATGCGAAGGACGTCTTCCCCCGCTTCCAGACCATGCGCGGCAAGCGCGTGCCGCGCGTCTTCGGCTGGGACACCCACGGCCTGCCCGCCGAGCTCGAGGCCGAGCGCCAGCTCGGCATCAACAGCAAGGCCGAGATCGAGAAGATGGGCCTCGCCGCCTTCAACAAGGCGGCCAAGGAATCCGTGCTCAAGTACACCCGGGAGTGGGAGGAGTACGTCACCCGGCAGGCCCGCTGGGTCGATTTCGAGGGCGGCTACAAGACCCTCGACCTCGGCTACATGGAGTCGGTGATCTGGGCGTTCCAGCAGCTCTACGACAAGGGCCTCGCGTACGAGGGCTACCGGGTGCTGCCGTACTGCTGGCGCGACGAGACGCCATTGAGCAACCACGAACTGCGCATGGACGACGACGTCTACAAGATGCGCCAGGACCAGACGGTGACGGTGACGTTCCCGCTCGACGGCGAGAAGGCCGAGGCGCTGGGATTGACCGGCGTCAAGGCACTCGCGTGGACGACGACCCCGTGGACACTGCCCACGAACCTCGCCCTCGCGGTCGGCCCCGGCATCGCCTACGCGGTCGTGCCCGCAGGCCCGCACGGCGCGGCCGACTCGCCGGAGACGGCGGGGGAGTACCTGCTCGCCGCCGAGCTCGTCGGGGCGCACGCGAAGGACCTCGGCTACGACTCCGCCGACGACGCGAAGGCCGCGATCGCGCGGACCGTCGCCGGTCGCGATCTCGAAGGCGTGCAGTACGCGCGGCTGTGGGATCACTACGCCGACACCGAGGTGTGGGGCACCGAGAACGCCTGGCGCATCCTCGTCGACGACTACGTCTCGACGACGGAGGGCACGGGCATCGTGCACCAGGCGCCCGCCTACGGCGAGGATGACCAGCGGGTCACCGAGTCGTACGGCATCCCCGTCATCGTCTCCGTCGACGACGGCGGCAGGTTCCTGCCGAACATCGCCGAGGTCGCCGGCCTTCAGGTCTTCGACGCGAACAAGCCGCTCATCCAGCTGCTGCGCTCGATGGGCCGCCTGCTGCGCCTGGCGAGCTACGAGCACTCGTACCCGCACTGCTGGCGCTGCCGCAACCCGCTCATCTACAAGGCGGTGAGCTCGTGGTTCATCTCGGTGCCCGACATCAAGCAGCGCATGCTCGAGCTCAACCAGCAGATCAACTGGGTGCCCGAGAACGTCAAGGACGGCCAGTTCGGCAAGTGGCTCGAGGGCGCGCGGGACTGGTCGATCAGCCGCAACCGGTTCTGGGGAAGCCCCATCCCGGTGTGGAAGAGCGACGACCCCGACTACCCGCGCATCGACGTGTACGGCTCGCTCGACGAGCTCGAGCGCGACTTCGGGGTGCGCCCCGACGATCTGCACCGCCCGTACATCGACGAGCTCACCCGGCCCAACCCGGACGACCCGACGGGCCGGTCGACGATGCGTCGCATCGCGGACGTCTTCGACGTCTGGTTCGATTCGGGCTCGATGCCGTTCGCGCAGTACCACTACCCGTTCGAGAACGTCGGGTTCTTCGAGAGTCACAATCCGGCCGACTACATCGTCGAATACATCGGCCAGACGCGCGGCTGGTTCTACGTGCAGCACGTGCTCTCGACCGCGCTCTTCGACCGGCCGGCCTTCCTCAACTGCGTCAGCCATGGCATCGTGCTCGGCTCGGACGGCCAGAAGATGTCGAAGAGCCTGCGCAACTACCCCGACGTCAACGAGGTCTTCGACCGTGACGGCTCCGATGCCATGCGCTGGTTCCTCATGTCGAGTCCGGTGCTGCGCGGCGGCAACCTCGTCGTCACCGAAGAGGGCATCCGCCAGGGAGTCCGCGAGGTGCTGCTGCCGCTCTGGTCGACGTGGTACTTCTTCTCGCTCTATTCCAACGCGTGCGGCTACGAGGCGGTGCGGCGCACGGATTCACCGAACGAGCTCGACCGCTACCTGCTGGCCAAGACGCGCGATCTCGTGAGCCAGGTCACCGCCGACCTCGACGCCTTCGACACCCCGCTCGCCGCGAGCCGGCTGCGCGATTTCGCCGACGTGCTCACCAACTGGTACGTGCGCCGCTCGCGCGATCGGTTCTGGGAGGGCGTGACGGCCGACGGCGCGAACGCCGAGGCGTTCGACACCCTCTTCACCGTGCTCGAGACCGTGCTGCGCGTCGCCGCGCCCCTGCTGCCGCTCGTCAGCGAGAACATCTGGCAGGGCCTCACCGGCGGCCGCAGCGTGCATCTGACCGACTGGCCCTCGGCGGAGGAATTCCCCGCCGACGACACGCTGGTGGCCGTGATGGACCGGGTGCGCGAGATCTC
>NZ_DAIEII010000022.1:0-34653 GCF_027352875.1 Gryllotalpicola sp. | reverse complement strand
TCCTGGAGGATGCGCAGCAGGCGCTCCTCGGCGGCGCGGGCGAGCCGCGATGCGGCATCCGCCGTCGGGTCGGTGATCGCCGCGGCGAGCTCGTCGAGGTAGCGGCGCTCGCTCTGGGCGCGGCGCGCGTCGTTGACAGCGCGCCAGAGCAGGGCGCGACCCTCGGCGAAGACCAGCTCGACATCGACGCCGGCCGGCACCTTCTTCGTCGCGGCGTCGAGCCAGGTGGCGTAGTCGTCGGCGTAGGCCTGGACCCGGAACCGCCACTCGCCCTCGCGGTCGACCTGGGCGAGCGCCGTCCAGCGGTCGAAGCCCTCGTCGAGGGTCATGGGGTGCACGGTCTGCTCGCCGTCCGGGGGCAGCAGGACGAGGTCGGCGCGGAGGATGCCGTAGCCCTCGCGGAACGCCACCGCCGTGAAGGGTACGACCTCGCCGACGAAGGCCTTGGCGGGCCACGCGCCGCCATCGACACTGGGTGCGAGCTCGAGGATGGGGAGCCGCCCGATTGTCGCCACGACACGACGCTAGCGCCCTGGGGGAGTGCTATCCCTCATTGGCCGCGTGCGGGTTACCCGCCGGAAGCGCTCCACCGGTTAGCGTTGGCCTGTGAAGGCTATCCGCAGGTTCACCGTCCGCGCGGTCATGCCGGAAGCGCTCGCGTCGGTCGAGGAGCTTGCCCTCAATCTGCGCTGGTCGTGGCACGAGCCGACGCAGCGGCTCTTCCGCACCATCTCGGAGCAGGCGTGGCAGGAGACCAACCACGACCCGATCGCGCTGCTCGGGGCCGTCGAGCCGTCGCGCCTCGCGGAACTCGCGGCCGACCCGGGATTCGTGGGGTGGGCGGATTCCCTCCGCGCCGACCTGCGGCGCTACATCGCCGAGCCCCGCTGGTTCCAGGCCCTCGAGGACGCGCCCAACGGCATCGCCTACTTCTCGCCGGAGTTCGGGGTCGCGGCGGCGCTGCCGCAGTACTCCGGAGGCCTCGGCATCCTCGCCGGAGACCACCTCAAGAGCGCGTCCGACCTCGGGGTGCCGCTGGCGGGAGTGGGCTTGTTCTACCGGTCGGGCTATTTCGCGCAATCCATCTCGCCCGACGGCTGGCAGCAGGAGAGCTATCCCGTGCTCGACCCCGACGGCCTGCCGCTCGTGGTGCTGCGCCGGCCTGACGGCTCGGCCGCCCGCATCGCCCTCGCGCTGCCCGACGGCCGTGCGCTCTACGCCCGCATCTGGGTCGCCCGAGTGGGGCGCATCCCGCTGCTGCTGCTCGACACGAACATCCGCGAGAACGCGGAGGACCTGCGCGGCATCACCGATCGCCTCTACGGCGGCGGCGGGGAGCACCGGCTGCTGCAGGAGCTGCTGCTCGGCATCGGTGGTGTCCGCGCCCTCACGCTCGCCGCCGATCTCACCGATCGGCCGATGCCGGCAGTGTTCCACACCAACGAGGGCCACGCCGGATTCCAGGGGCTGGAGCGCATCTCCAAGCTCATCGGCGAGGGGCTGACGTTCGACGCCGCACTGCAGGTGGTGCGGGCCGGCACGGTCTTCACGACGCACACGCCGGTGCCGGCCGGCATCGACCGCTTCGACCGGTCGCTCATCGAGCGCTACTTCGCGACCCCCGAACTGCTGCCGGGCGTCACCCGCGACCAGGTCCTCGCCCTCGGTGCGGAGACCTACGCCGGAGGGTCGAAGAGTGTCTTCAACATGGCGATCCTCGGCCTGCGCCTCGGCCAGCACGCCAACGGCGTCGCGAAGCTGCACGGCAGGGTGAGCCGTGCGATGTTCTCGGGGCTCTGGCCCGGTTTCGACGTCGACGAGGTGCCCATCGGGTCAGTGACCAACGGCGTGCACGCGCCGACGTGGACCGATCCGGTGCTGGTGAGCCTCGCGGAGACGCGCCTCGGCACCGCCGACACGACGAGCGCCGACTGGCTGAGCCCCGCGCTGTCGGACGCGGAGCTGTGGGCGGCGCGCGGCGCGATGCGCGCGGCGCTCGTCGCCGACGTGCGGCGTCGCGGGCACGCGGCGCACGAGAACGAGGGCCGCATCGCGCCGACCTGGGTCGACACGATCCTGGACCCCGAGGTGCTCACGATCGGCTTCGCCCGCCGGGTGGCGACTTACAAGCGCCTCACGCTGATGATCCACGACCTGGAGCGCTTCAAGCGCATCCTGCTCGACCCCGCTCGGCCCGTGCAGTTCGTCGTCGCCGGCAAATCGCATCCGGCCGACGACGAGGGCAAGCGCCTCATCCAGGAGCTCTACCAGTTCGCGTCCGACCCCGCGGTGCGCGCGCACATCGTCTTCCTGCCCGACTACGACATCACGATGGCGAAGACGCTCTATCCCGGCTGCGATGTCTGGCTCAACAACCCGCTGCGCCCGCTCGAGGCGTGCGGCACGAGCGGAATGAAGGCGGCGCTGAACGGCTCGCTCAACCTCTCGATCCTCGA
This sequence comes from Gryllotalpicola sp., assembly GCF_027352875.1. Lineage (NCBI taxonomy): Bacteria > Bacillati > Actinomycetota > Actinomycetes > Micrococcales > Microbacteriaceae > Gryllotalpicola > Gryllotalpicola sp. The sequence continues at coordinate 32,197 of NZ_DAIEII010000022.1, read as the reverse complement.
CGGCTGGTGGGACGAGTGCTACGACGGCGAGAACGGCTGGGCCATCCCGTCCGCCGATTCGGCGGGGGATGCCGCGGAACGCGACGACCTCGAGTCGGCGGCGCTCTACGACCTCATCGAGCACCAGATCGCACCGCGGTTCTACGACCGCAACGCCGACGGCGTGCCCGAGCGCTGGGTGCACTCGATCCGCCACACTCTTGCGACGCTCTCACCCGAGCTCTCCGCCGACCGCATGGTCAAGCAGTACGTCTCCGAGCTCTACCGCCCGGCCTCGCAGCTCGCCTCGCGGCTGAGCGCCAAGGGATTCGCCGACGCGAAGGCGCTTGCGGCGTGGAAGGCGCGCGTCGTCGCGGCCTGGCCCCAGGTGTCGGTGCAGCATGTCGAGTCGGGGGGAGTGGACGACGTGCCGCAGGTCGGCGACAGCCTGCACCTGCGCGCCCACGTCGCGCTCGGCTCCCTCGCCCCCGACGACGTGCACGTCGAGGTGGTCTACGGCCACGCCGAGTCCGGCGACGAGATCGTCGCGGCGGGCCGCCTCGACCTCGAGGTCGAGACCGTCGCGGGCAATGGCGTCGAGGGCACGATCGCGTTCGGCGGCACGGTGCCGCTCGAGCGGGCGGGCACGTTCGGCTACACGGTGCGCGTGCTGCCGAAGAACGAACTGCTCGCCTCGGATGCCGAACTCGGCCTCATCGCCTCTGCTTCCTAGCCTCCGCTCCGACCGCCCGCGCAGGTCAGTGGGCTCGGAAGAGCTGCATCGACGTCGCCGTCACCGCGACCGTGTCGCCGGGGGCGAACTCGTCGAGCGCGTCCGACGGCGTCTCGTCCGCGGAGTTCCAGAGGCGGGTGTAGCCGCTCACGCCCTCGTGGGCGGGCAGCGTCACCTGCACATCGTTCTCAACGCCGTGCACGATGAGGAGGATCCGGTTGAAGTCCTCGAACTCGGGGGTGGAGGCCGCGAGGTACTGCAGCGTGCGGTTGGCCGGGCTCTGCCAGTCGGATTCCGACATCGTGGTGCCGTCGACGTCGTACCAGTCCATCTGGCTGGCGCTCGGCACGGTCTCTCCGAACTTTCCGTAGCGCACCGGGCGCAGCGCTGGATTCTCGCGTCGCAGCGCGATGAGCTTCGTGGCCGTCGTCTGCATGCCGGCGGCGGCCTCATCGCGGTCCCAGCGCACCCAGGTGAGCTCGTCGTCGTGGCAGTAGGCGTTGTTGTTGCCCATCTGCGAGCGGCCGAATTCGTCACCGGCGGTGAGCATCGGCACCCCCGCGGAGAGCAGCAGCGTGCCGAGCAGGTTCCGCATCGCCTTGCGGCGGACGGCGTTGATCGCCCGGTCGTCGGTCGGCCCCTCCGCACCATGGTTGAAGGACCGGTTGTTGTCGGTCCCGTCGCGGTTGAACTCGCCGTTGCCGAGGTTGTGCTTCTCGTCGTACGAGACCAGGTCGGCGAGCGTGAACCCGTCGTGCGCGGTGATGAAGTTCACCGACGCGAGCGGACCGCGCTCGGTCGAGAACGTGTTCGACGAGCCGGCGAGGCGGGTGGCGAAGCCGCCGATGCCGGTCGGGGTGGCCGCGCCGGTGCGGGCATCGGCGATGTCGCGCAGCCAGAAGTTGCGCACCCGGTCGCGATAGCGGTCGTTCCACTCGCTCCAGCCCGGCGGGAAATTGCCGGTCTGCCAGCCGCCGAGACCCACGTCCCAGGGCTCGGCGATGAACTCGACACCCTCGAGGGCGGGGTCGTCGAGCAATCCGTAGAGCAGCCGGGATTGCGGGTCATAAGCGCCGTCATTGCCGCGGCCGAGCACAACGGCGAGGTCGAAGCGGAAGCCGTCGACCTGGCACTCATTCGCCCAGAACCGCAGACTGTCGCGTACCAGGCGCGCGCTCGCCGGTTGCGTGAAGTCGATGGTGTTGCCGCAACCAGTGGTGTCGATGTAGGTGCCGTCGTCCTGCTGGCGGTAATAGTTCGCATTGTCGAGCCCGCGAAAGCTCGACGTCGGCCCGCCGATGCCCTCCTCGGCGGTGTGGTTGTAGACGACGTCGAGGATGACCTCGAGTCCGGCCTCGTGGAGCAGCTTGACCATGCCCTTGAACTCGCGCAGCACGGCGCCCGGGCCTGCCGCCTGGGCCGTCCTCGTCGCGTAGAGGGGGTGGGGGGCGAAGAATCCCACGCTGTTGTAGCCCCAGTAGTTGACGAGGCCCTGCTTGATGAGCCGCTGCTCGGAGGCGAAATAGTGGATCGGCAGGAGTTCGACCGCAGTCGCGCCGAGACCGGTGAGATAGGCGATCGTGGCGGGGTGGGCGAGGCCGGCGTAGGTTCCGCGCAGCTCGGCGGGCACCTCCGGCGCGAGCTTCGTGAAGCCCTTGACGTGCGCCTCGTAGATGACGGTGCGGTCGAGGCCGGTGCGCGGCTTCGCCGAGGTGCCCCAGTCGAACGCGCCGTCGACGACGACCGAGCGCCACTCATCGGTGCGGAGCTTCTGGATGCCGCGGGCGTAGGGGTCGAGGAGGACGAGTTCCTTGTCGAACCGGTGTTTCGGTCCGGTCGGGCCGGTCGCGCGGATGCCGTACCGCCGGCCCGGCGTGAGCTTCGCCGACGCGGCCGTCCACACGTCGTCCGCACCGCGGGTCATCGGCACGGCCTCGACGAGCCAGGCCGGATCCTTGTCGCTGTAGAGGCACAGTTCGAGCGAGTCGGCGCTCGCGCTCCATACCCCGACGGTGCCGCCGTCCGTCGTCGTCGTCACGCCCAGCGCAGACGTCAAGGCGGAGGCGACCATGCTGAATAGAGTAATGAGCTATGGCCGTGTACCTCGATCACGCGGCGACGACCCCGATGCTGCCCGAGGCGATCGACGCCTACGCCGAAGCGTTGCGCACGGTCGGCAACGCCTCGTCGATCCACGCCTTCGGCCAGGCGGCGAAACGCTCGCTCGAGGAGGCCCGTGAGGCCGTCGCCGCCTCGGTTGGCGCCGACCCCATCGAGGTCGTCTTCACCTCGGGGGGCACGGAGGCGATCAACCTCGCGGTCAAGGGTCTGTTCTGGGCCCGGCATCCCGGCGAACGGCCGCGCCGGGCGATCGTGGCGCCGGAGGGCGAGCACCACGCGACGATCGACGCGATCGAATGGCTCGAGCGGCACGAGGGCGCGCGGGCGCGCTGGATCCCGCTCGACGCGTCCGGCGTCGTCGACCGGGATGCCTGGCATCGGGCTCTTGCGCCGGACCCCGGCGACGAGGCCGCCCTTGCCACCGCGCTCTGGGCCAACAACGAGATCGGCACGATCGAACCCGTCGCCGAGCTCGCCGCCGCCGCCCGCGAGGCTGGCGTGCCGATCCACGTCGACGCGGTCGCCGCCTACGGGCATGTGCCCATCGATTTCCGCGCCCTGGGCGCTGCGGCGCTCAGCGTCAGCGCGCACAAGATCGGCGGGCCGGTGGGCATCGGCGCTCTGGTGCTCGCCCGCACGGCGGCCGTGGAGCCGCTGCTCCACGGCGGCGGCCAGCAGCGCGGCATCCGCTCCGGCACTCAGGACGTCGCCGCGGCAGCGGCTTTCGCGGCGGCCGCCCGGGCGATGCAGCGCGACTTCGCGGCGCGCAACGCCCGCCTCGTCGCCCTGCGCGAGCGCGTCATCGCCGGCGTCCACCAGGCGGTACCCGAGGCCCGTCTCAGCGGGCCGGGCGGCGACGCGCGCCTGAGCATGAACGCGCATTTCACCTTTCCCGGCGCCCAGGGGGACTCGCTGCTCTTCCTCCTCGACCAGCAGGGCGTGGCGGTGTCGACGGGGTCCGCGTGCCAGGCGGGAATCCCCGAGCCGTCGCACGTCGTGCGCGCGATCGGCCGCACCGCGGCGGAATCCCGCAGCGCCCTGCGCATCACTCTCGGCGAGACGTCGACCGAGGCCGACGTCGACGCGCTCCTCGCCGCCCTCCCCGCCGCTTATGCGAAGGCGCGGGAGGCCGGCCTCACCACACGCGGGTGAAGGGCAGGGGTTTGCGCATCCGGATGAGCAGCAGCAGCGGGATCACGATGTACGGCCCGTTGAACGCGAGGAACACCGCCGGATTCGGGGTCGGCAGGTCAGCCGGTGCGCCGAACAGCTCGACACCGAAGATCGGAATTCCCGTCAACGCGATGATCATCGTCGCGTAGATGACGCTGGGGAGCTGGATCCAGTTCCAGGCGCGGATGATGGCGATGTCGAGGACCACGTAGAACACGACGTAGGCGAAGGCGCTGGTGCCGCTGATGAAGCGCAGCCAGGTCGGGTGCGAAGCGTAGAGCGGGTCGAAGTTGTGCGCGTACCAGTAGTTCCACTGCACGAGCAGGTTGGGCGAGTTCGGCACCATATCGAGGCCGAGGCCCTCGACGGAGTCGCTGATGATGCAGGTGACGATGAACACCGTGAAGATCACGAGGAACGCGATGTCGTAGGGGCGCTTCGCGAGCGGCAGGTTCGCGGGCGGGGTTGCGGTCGTTGCGGTCGTTGCAGTCACGGCTGGATTGTACCGGCTGAGGTGCGCTCTCCCGTTCGAGGCGTGTCGCGTGCGAAAATCGAAGGGTGAAGGTGCTGGCGGCGATGAGCGGCGGGGTGGATTCCGCCGTCGCGGCCGCGCGCGCGAAGGACGCCGGCCACGACGTGGTCGGCGTGCACCTTGCCCTCAGCCGCACGCCGGGCACGCTGCGCACCGGCGCGCGCGGGTGCTGCACCGTCGAGGACGCCCTCGACGCCCGACGCGTGGCCGACCTCATCGGCATCCCCTTCTACGTCTGGGACTTCTCGGAGCGCTTCACCGAGGACGTCGTCGACGACTTCATCGCCGAGTACCGCGCCGGCCGCACCCCGAACCCGTGCATGCGCTGCAACGAGCGGATCAAGTTCGCGGCCCTGCTCGACAAGGCGCTCGCGCTCGGCTTCGACGCGGTGTGCACGGGCCACTACGCGACGGTGGTGGCGGATGCCGCCGGCAACCGCGAGCTGCACCGCGCCGCCGCCTGGGCCAAGGACCAGTCCTATGTCCTCGGCGTGCTCACCGCCGAACAGCTCGCGCACGCGATGTTCCCGCTCGGCGCCACGCCGTCGAAGGCCGAGGTGCGCGCCGAGGCGGAGGCGCGCGGCTTCTCGGTCGCGGCGAAGCCCGACTCGCACGACATCTGCTTCATCCCCGATGGCGACACCCGCGGGTGGCTGGGCGAGCACGTCGGTGTCGCGCCCGGCGACATCGTCGACCGCGCCGGCGCGAAGGTCGGCGAGCACCTCGGCGCCCACGCCTACACGGTCGGCCAGCGCCGTGGGCTCAGCCTCGGGGTTCCCGCGCCGGACGGTCGGCCGCGCTTCGTGCTCGAGGTGCGTCCGGCGGACAACACCGTCGTCGTCGGCCCCAGGGAGGCCCTCGACATCGTCGAACTCGCGGGGGAGCGCTTCAGCTGGGCCGGCCTCGCCCCGCGGCATCCCGCCGCCGGGTTCGGCTGCGAGGTGCAGGTGCGCGCGCACGCCGATCCGGTGCCCGCGGCCGCGGCGCTCGTCGACGGCGAGCTGGTGGTGCGCCCGGATTCCCCGATCAGCGGCGTCGCGCCCGGCCAGACCGCCGTGCTGTATTCCGGCACCCGGGTCCTCGGGCAGCTCACCATCGCGCGCACGCGCAGCGCCGTACCGGCCGCCTGACCCCTCCGGGGGGTGGACCCGGCACTCTGGGTGTTTCCCGAATACGGGGAAGCCATCCCCAGTAGACCCCTGTAGCCTCGCCGAGGAGCACTGAGGAGGTGTCACTCGTGGCCGAGCGCAAGATGCGTTCCGACGCACTCGCGAACCGCGACAAGATCGTCGCCGCCGCGCGTGCCGTCTTCGCCGAGCAGGGCGCTTCCGCGCCCTTCGACACGATCGCGCAGCGCGCCGGCGTCGGCAACGCGACGCTGTACCGCCACTTCCCGAACTCCGCGACGCTGCACGCCGCCATCCTGGAGCGCAGGCTGGAGGAGGCCGTCGCACTGCTTGCCGGGCTCGAGGCCGAGCCCGACTCGTGGCTCGTCATCGAGGCCTTCGTGCGCTGGATCGCCGTCGCACCGGACGTGAGCCTCATCGACCTCATGATCGAGCGGGATCCACCGCCGAGCCGCCTCACCGAGCTCTCCGGGCAGGTGCGCTCGCTGTTCGGCGCGCGCATCGCGGAGGCGGCCGCCGCCGGCGTCATCAAGCCCGACATCAGCTACGACATCATCATCACGGCGATGTTCGCGATCACCCAGGTCGGCCTGCAGGCCGACCTCGCCCCGGCGCTCAGGGAGCGCTTCCTCCAGGTCCTGCTCGACGGCATCACGGCGTAGGGGCCGACGTCGGAGGTTCGCCTTAGTCTTTCCCCGTGGCCACCGCTGCGTCCGACCCGACCCTCGACGAGGCGCACGTCGAGGTCGCCGACCTGACGCGCCGCATCAACGATGCGGCCGACGCGTACTACGAGCGCGACACGCTCCTCATGTCCGATGCCGAGTACGACGGCCTCATGGCCCGGCTGCGCGAGCTCGAGCGGCTCTGGCCCGAGCTGCAGTCCCAGGATTCCCCGACCCTGCGCGTCGGCGGGCGCGGCGACACCACCCTGTTCGCCCCCGTCGCGCACGCCGAGCCCATGCTCAGCCTCGACAACGTCTTCTCGGCCGGCGAGCTCGCCGACTGGGCGGTCAAAACAGCGGAATCCGCAGGCACCGCGGTGCGCTGGCTGTGCGAGCTCAAGATCGACGGCCTCGCCATCTCGCTGCGCTACGAGCACGGCCGGCTCGTCTCGGCGGCGACGCGCGGCGACGGCCGGGTCGGCGAGGACGTCACCGAGAACGTCCGCGCCATCGCGGCGATCCCGGGGCAGCTCGCCGGCTCGGGCCATCCGCCGCTCGTCGAGGTGCGCGGCGAGGTGTTCTTCAAGGTTGCCGACTTCGACGCGCTCAACGCCAGGCAGTCGGCGGCGGGCGAGAAGCAGTTCGCGAACCCGCGCAACGCCGCCTCCGGCTCGCTGAGGCAGAAGGCCGAGGGCAAGACGCCGGCCGCGCTCGCGCTCATGCGCGACCGGCTGAGCCGACTGAGCATGCTCGTCCACGGCATCGGAGCGTGGGCCGAGCCGCCCGTGGCGACGCAGTCCGAGGTCTACGGGCTGCTCGCGGCGTGGGGGCTGCCCACGAGCACGCACCTCCGCGTCGTCGACTCGATCTCGGCGGTTCAGGAGTACGTGCGCTACTACGGGGAGCACCGGCACGAGGTCGAGCACGAGATCGACGGCATCGTCGTCAAGGTCGACGACCTCGCACTGCATGACGAGCTCGGGGCGACGAGCCGCGCGCCGCGCTGGGCGATCGCCTACAAGTACCCGCCCGAGCAGGTCAACACGAAGCTGCTCGAGATCCTCGTCGGCATCGGCCGCACCGGCCGCGCCACCCCGTACGCGGTGATGGAACCGGTGCGGGTCGCCGGCTCGGTCGTCGAGCGGGCGACGCTCCACAACCAGGACGTCGTGCGCGAGAAGGGCGTGAAGATCGGCGACACCGTCGTGCTGCGCAAAGCGGGCGACGTCATCCCCGAGGTGCTCGGCGCCGTCGTCGAGCTGCGCGACGGGACCGAGCGCGACTTCGTCATGCCCGAGCGCTGCCCGGAGTGCGGCGCGGCGCTCCAGCCGATGAAGGAGGGCGACGTCGATCTGCGCTGCCCCAACGCCAAGGGCTGCCCGGCCCAGGTGCGCGGGCGCGTCGAGCACATCGGGTCGCGCGGCGGCCTCGACATCGAAGGCCTCGGCGAGCGCGCCGCAGCGGCGCTCACCCAGCCGCCGGCGCCGCTGCTGCCGACCGAGGCGGGGTTGTTCGACATCGTCGACCCGGCGACGCTCGAGGGCATCGAGATCACGGTGACCGATCTCGAGACCGGCCTTCCGGTGCTCGATTCGGCGGGCAATCCCGAGCGCGACCGGCCGTTCCAGCGCATCGTGAGGCGCTGGACCCTCGACAAGGTCGAGCATCGCGAGTACGGCCCGTCCAAGGCCGCGGAAGAGCTCGTCGCGAACATCGCGGCGGCGAAGACGAAGCCGCTCTGGCGCATCCTCGTCTCGCTCAACATCCGGCACGTCGGCCCGGTCGCGGCGCGCGCCCTGGCCGACTGGTTCGGCTCGCTCGACGCGATCCGCGCGGCGTCCGCCGAGCAGCTCGGCGAGGTCGAGGGCGTCGGCGCCATCATCGCCGAGTCGCTCCTCGAGTGGTTCGCGGTCGACTGGCACCGCGAGATCCTCGCGCGCTGGGCGGCGGCCGGCGTGCAGTTCGCCACGCCCGGCCATCCCGGCCCGGGCGCGGCGGCCGGTGCCGCGGGCGTGCTGTCCGGTCTCACCGTGGTCGTCACCGGAACCCTCGAGGGCTACACGCGCGAGAGCGCCGATGAGGCGATCATCGCCGCCGGCGGCAAGTCGTCGTCCAGTGTGTCGAAGAAGACCGACTACGTCGCGGCCGGCCCCGGCGCCGGCTCGAAGCTCGCCAAGGCGGAGGAGCTCGGCATCCCCGTCCTCGACGCCGCGCAGTTCCGCACCCTCGTGACTCGGGGGCCCAACGCGCTGGACGGCTGAGCGGGCACCCCGCGAGCGCGCTGGAGCCCGGGCCGCTCCTAGGATTGAAGGCGATGTCTGAAATCAACGCCGACCTCGTGCGGCACCTCGCCGGGCTCGCTCGCATCGACCTCAGCGACGCGGAGGTGGCCAGCCTCACGAGCGAGCTCGCCGTCATCGTCGACTCCGTCGCCAAGGTCGTCGAGGTCGCCACCCCTGACGTGCCCGCGACGAGCCATCCGCTGCCGCTCCTCAACGTGTTCCGCGACGACGAGGTGCGCCCCTCGCTCACGGTCGAGCAGGCGCTCTCGGGCGCGCCCGCGCGCGACGGCGACCGGTTCACCGTCGCCGCCATCCTCGACGAGGAGGTGTGATGGGCGACCTCACCCGGCTGTCGGCCGCCGCCCTCGCCGCCGCCCTCGCCGCACGCGAGGTCTCGGCCGTCGAGGCCGTCCAGGCGCACCTCGACCGCATCGCCGCGGTCGACGGCGATGTCCACGCGTTCCTCCACGTCGCCTCCGACGCCGCCCTCGCCGCCGCCGCAGGGATCGACGCGCAGCGCGCCGGCGGCGAGCCGCTCGGCCCGCTCGCGGGGGTGCCGATCGCCATCAAGGACGTGCTCTGCACGTACGACATGCCGTCGACCGCGGGCTCGAGGATTCTCGAGGGCTGGATTCCGCCCTACGACGCCACCGTCGTCGCGAAGCTGCGCGCGGCCGGCCTCATCCCGCTCGGCAAGACCAATATGGACGAGTTCGCCATGGGCTCCTCGACGGAGCACTCGGCCTACGGCCCGACGCACAACCCGTGGGATCTCGCCCGCACCCCCGGCGGATCGGGCGGTGGCTCGGCGGCGGCGCTCGCCTCCTTCCAGGCGCCCCTCGCCCTCGGCTCCGACACTGGCGGCTCCATCCGCCAGCCGGCCTCCGTCACCGGCACGGTCGGCGTCAAGCCCACCTACGGCGCCGTGAGCCGCTACGGCGCCATCGCGCTGGCCAGCTCGCTCGACCAGGTCGGCCCGGTGACGCGCACGATGCTCGATGCGGGCCTGCTGCACGATGTCATCGGCGGGCACGACCCGCTCGACTCGACCTCGCTCGCGGAATCCTGGCCGTCGATGGCGGATGCCGCGCGCCGCGGCGCCGAGGGCGGCATCCTCAGCGGCCTCAAGGTCGGCGTCGTGCGCGAGATCGCCGGCACCGGCGCAGGCTTCCAGGCGGGCGTGCGCACCCTGTTCGAGCAGTCGATCGGCATCCTCGCGGCGAACGGGGCCGAGATCATCGAGGTGAGCGCGCCGAGCTTCGAGTACGCGGTCGCCGCCTACTACCTGATCCTTCCGGCTGAGGCGTCGAGCAACCTCGCCCGCATGGACTCGGTGCGCTTCGGACTGCGCGTCCAGCCCTCGGACGGCCCGATGACGGTCGAGCGCGCCATGAGCGCGACCCGCGGCGCGGGCTTCGGCGCCGAGGTCAAGCGCCGCATCATCCTCGGCACCTACGCCCTCAGCGCCGGCTACTACGACGCCTACTACGGCAGCGCCCAGAAGGTCCGCACCCTCATCCAGCGCGATTTCGCCGCCGCCTTCGGCGTCGTCGACGTGCTGCTGAGCCCCTCGTCGCCGACGACCGCGTTCCAGCTCGGCTCCCTCGTCGACGACCCGCTGGCGATGTACCTCAACGACATCACCACGATCCCCGCGAACCTCGCCGGGATCCCCGGCGCGAGCATCCCCATCGGCCTCGCGCCCGAGGACGGGCTGCCCGTCGGCCTGCAGCTGCTCGCGCCGGCGCGAGCGGATGCCCGCCTCTACGAGGTGGGGGCCGCGATCGAGACCCTGCTCGAAGACCGCTGGGGGGGCCCGCTGCTGGCCCAGGCGCCGGCGCTGAACACCGCGAAGGAGGCGTGATGGCGAAGGACGCCCTGCTCGACTACGACACCGCGATCAAGCTCTACGAGCCGGTCATCGGCTTCGAGGTCCACGTCGAGCTCAACACCAGGACGAAGATGTTCTGCGGCTGCGCGAACGCTTTCGGCCAGGGCGCGAACACCAACACCTGCCCGACCTGCCTCGGTCTGCCCGGCGGTCTGCCCCAGGTCAACGGGAAGGCCATCGAGTCGGCCATCCGGCTCGGCCTCGCGCTGGGGTGCGAGATCGCCGAGAACTGCCGCTTCGCCCGGAAGAACTACTTCTACCCCGACCTCGCGAAGAACTTCCAGACCTCGCAGTACGACGAGCCGATCGCCCACGACGGGGCCGTCGTCGTCGAGCTCGAGTCGGGCCGCGAGATCGAGATCCTCATCGAGCGGGCGCACATGGAGGAGGACGCCGGCAAGCTCACCCACGTGGGCGGTGCGACCGGCCGCATCCAGGGCGCCGACCACTCGCTCGTCGACTTCAACCGCGGCGGCGTCCCGCTCATCGAGATCGTCACCCGGATCATCGACGGCGCCGAGGCGGACGCCCCCGAAGTCGGTCGTGCCTATGTCGGCGCCGTCCGCGACCTCGTCAAGGCGCTCGGCATCTCGAACGCGCGCATGGAGGAGGGCAACGTGCGCTGCGACGCGAACGTGTCGCTGCGCCCGCGCGGTTCCGGCACGCTCGGCACGCGCACCGAGACCAAGAACGTCAACTCGCTGCGCTCGATCGAGCGCGCGGTGCGCTACGAGATCCAGCGGCAGGCGGCGGTGCTGGAATCCGGCGGCACGATCACGCAGGAGACCCGCCACTGGCACGAGGATTCCGGCACGACCTCGCCGGGGCGGCCCAAGAGCGACGCCGACGACTACCGCTACTTCCCCGAGCCCGACCTCGTGCCGGTGGCACCCTCCCGCGAGTGGGTCGCCGAGCTCGCCGGGACGCTGCCCGAACTGCCGGCCTCGCGCCGCAAGCGGCTGCGCGCGGCCTGGGGATTCACCGCTCTCGAGTTCCAGGACGTCGTCAACGGCGACCTGCTCGACGCCGTCGAGGCGACCGTCGCGGCCGGCGCCGCGCCGGCCGACGCCCGCAAATGGTGGACCGGCGAGCTCACCCGCATCGCGAACGTCCAGGGCGTCGAGGCCTCGGAGCTCGTGACGCCGGGGCAGGTCGCCGAGGTCGCAGCGCTCGTGGCATCCGGCGACCTCACCGACCGCCTCGCCCGCCAGGTGCTCGAGGGCGTCATCGCGGGCGAGGGATCGCCTGCCGAGGTGATCGAGAGGCGCGGCCTGCGGGTCGTCTCCGACGACGGCGCGCTCATCGCCGCGATCGACCAGGCGCTCGCGGCGCAGCCCGACGTGCTGGCGAAGATCCGCGACGGCAAAGTGCAGGCCGCCGGCGCCGTCATCGGCGCGGTCATGAGGGCCATGGGCGGGTCGGCGGACGCCGCGCGCGTTCGCGAACTCATCCTCGAGAGGGCCGGGTAGCCGGTCGTCGGCAGGCTGATCACGTGAACTCGAGCGGCTGGGTCCGCGAACTCGTCTTCACGGGATTCCTGGGGTTCGCCGCTTCCTAGGATGGAGGCGTGAAAGACCCCCAGCGCTACCTCGCCCTCGCCGTCATCCTCGACTTCGTGCTGGTGATCCTCTTCGCGGTCATCGGCCGCACCTCGCACCGTGAGGATCTCGGCGTCGCCGGCGTCGTCCAGACCGCGTGGCCGTTCCTCGTCGGCACCGTCGTCGGCTGGCTGGCCACTGTCGGCTGGCGCGGGCCGTTGTCGATCGTGCGGACGGGGCTCGGCGTGTGGGCGGCGACCGTGGTGATCGGGATGCTGCTGCGCCTGGCATCCGGCCAGGGCATCGCCGCCGCTTTCGTCATCGTCGCCGCCGTGACGCTCGCGGTCTTCCTCCTGGGCTGGCGTGCCGTCGCCCTGCTCATCGTGCGCCGCCGCGCCTAGAGTCCGCGTGCGAATCCCGCCGCTTCCCCTTTGTGAGCGCCCCGGACACGCCCGACTGGCGGGATTCGCGGAGCTAGAGGCCGAGGACCAGATTCACCGTGGAGGCGAGCACCAGGGTTCCGAAGGCATACGACAACAGCGTGTGCCGAAGCACCACCGCCCGCAGCGCGGAGGTGCGCAGCGAGGTGTCAGAGACCTGGTAGGTCATGCCGAGGTCGAAGGCGAGGTACGCGAAATCGGTGTAGCGCGGCGGCTCGTCGGTGTTGAAGTTGATACCGGCTCCGGATCGTGCGCCCGTCTGCCCGCCGATCCCCGCCGCGTAGTAGAGCCGCGCATAGCGCAGCGTGTAGAGGGTGTGGATCAGCGTCCAGGACAGGGCGACGCTCGCGAAGGCGAGCGCCGCCGCGATGAGCTTGGCCGCACCGGTCTCGTGGCGGGCGTCCAGAACGAGCAGGACCAGGGCCACGATCGAGGCGAGCGCCGCACCGACGATGACCACATCGCTGACGACGCGGCCCGGATCCTCACGTGTCGCATGCGTGCGGGTGTCCGTGGCGTCAAGGCGCCCGATGCTCACCCACACCGTGGTGATGAAGACGAGGGATGCCGCGCACCAGCCCGCGACGGTGGCGTAGAGCCACGACGCCGTGAAGCCCACGATGAGCGCCACGGCGACGCCCGCGGCAGCCATGGCGACAAGACGAAGCGCCGCCAGACTGCGGGGTGTCGTCGATCCGCGCGAAGCCATGGCCCGATTCTGGTGCCCGGTCTGCCGTGACCCTATGACCGACACCCCGGCCCGCGTCCCGCGCGCGAGCTCGCCGCCACCCGGGACCCCCGGTGCCGGTGCCTCCCGGATCCCGTCGGCGGCGGCGCCTAGCCTGGAGCGATGACGAGCGAGTCCGCGCCGGAGTGCGACGACAGCGGCGCGCACTTCCTCCACGCCGACATGGACTCGTTCTACGCCAGCGTCGAGGTGCTCGACCACCCCGAGTGGCGCGGCCGGCCGGTGATCGTCGCCGGGGAGTCCGGGCGCGCCGTCGTCTCGAGCGCGAGCTACGAGGCCAGGCGGTTCGGCGTGCGCAGTGCCATGCCGGTGGGGCAGGCGAAGCGGCTGTGCCCTCAGGCGATCGTGGTGCCCGTGCGGATGGGGCGCTACCGCGAGGAATCCCGCAGGGTCATGGAGATCTTCCGCAGCTTCACGCCGCTCGTGGAGCCGCTGAGCATCGACGAGGCGTTTCTCGACGTGTCGGGTGCGCGGCGTCTTCTCGGCTCGCCGGCGCAGATCGCCGCGGCCCTCCGCGCCCGAGTGCGCTCCGAGACGGGCCTGCCGGTCTCGGTCGGGGTCGCGGGCACCATGTTCGTGGCCAAGGTCGCCTCGGCGAGGGCCAAGCCCGACGGCCTGCTCGTGGTGCCGGTCGCCGACACGCTCGCCTTCCTCCACCCGCTGCCGGTGTCGGTCCTCTGGGGGGTCGGCTCGGCCACCCGGCAGGCGCTCGCCGACCTCGGCCTCGTGACCGTCGGCGATGTCGCCGCGACCCCGCGCGAGACGCTCGAGCGCCGTCTCGGCGCGGTCGGCGGCAAGCTCAGCCGTCTGGCGAACGGCATCGACGAGCGCGACATCGAGCTGGGGCGCGTCACGAAGAGCATCGGCCACGAGACGACCTTCGAGCGCGATCTCGCCCACCCCGATGATCTCAGGCGCGAGCTGCTGCGCCTCTCCACCGCGACGGCGACGGGATTGCGCGCCTCCGGCGTCGCCGCCCGCACGATCGCCCTCACGCTCCGCTTCGCGGACTTCCAGACGGTGACGCGCTCGCGCACGCTGCCCGAGCCGACCGCGGTCGGCAAGCGCATCTACGACGTGGCGGCCCTGCTGCTGGAATCCGCCTGGAGACCGGTCACGAGGGTGCGGCTCCTCGGCGTGCGCGGCGAGAATCTCACCGCCGAGCCGAACGCCCAGGCGCTGTGGGACCCGGACGAGGGCTGGCGCGGCGCCGATCGCGTCGGCGATGACATCGCCGCCCGGTTCGGGCGCGACGCCCTCAAGCCGGCGTCACTGACCGCGCCGCCGCCGCACGGCGATCAGCACCCGGATTCCCACCAGTAGCGCCGCCGCCACGACGCCGACCGGTGCCCAGATCACGGCCCGAGCCTATACTCGACGCAGAACCACGGGAGCCCGGTGAGCCGGGCTGAGAGGGGGGCAGCCAGCCTCCGACCGTCGAACCTGATCTGGGTAATGCCAGCGCAGGGAGGGAGAACAACAATGAGCGCAGCCGGGTCTGCAGCATCCCAGCCGGTCTATCGCTGGCGCGTCGTCGACATCGTCATCGCCGCCGTCCTCGGCGTGGTGTCGGGTGTCGTGTTCTGGGCCTGGGCGCTGCCCTGGCAGGGCGGTCTCAGCGCGGTACTGGGCGTCACACCGGGCCTCCAGGGCCTCCTCAACGGCGGATGGCTCTTCGCCGGCCCGCTCGGGGCGCTCGTCGTGCGCAAACCGGGCGCCGCGATCTTCGCCTCGACCGTCGGCGGCGCCGTCGAGCTGCTGCTCGGCGACAGCTGGGGATTCGCGAATTTCATCTACGGCGTCCTGCAGGGGCTGGGGGCGGAGCTGGTCTTCGCCCTGCTCGTGTACCGCTACTGGAACATCGCCGCGGTCGCTCTCGCGGGTGCCGGTGCGGGCGTGCTCGACGCGATCCTCGATCTCAGCCTCTACTACGCGGGCAGCGGCAGCGGCTTCTCGGCGACGTACTTCGTGACGACCGTCGTCTCGGGGGCCGTGGCCGCCGCTGTCTTCTGGTTCGTCGTGAGGGCGCTGGCGGCCACCGGCGCGCTCGACCGCTTCCCGGCCGGTCGCGGCGGCCGCATCATCGACGACGTGGCACGTGACGGCGACGCGGCCTAGTGCCGCCTCGACGCTCGTGAACGCCGGCCCTGCCCGGGTCGACGTCCGCGGCTGGGGCTGGCGGCATCCGCGGCGCAGGCGGTGGGCGGTGCGCGACGTCGACCTGCATCTCGAGCCCGGCGAGCGGGTGCTCGTCCTCGGCCCGAGCGGGGCCGGCAAGTCGACGCTCGCGGCCGCGCTGGCCGGCATCCTCGTCGAGGGCGAGACGGCGGGCACGCTGCGCGTCGACGGCCGGGTGGGTCTCGTCCAGCAGGACCCCGAGGCCCAGATCGTGCTGTCGCGCGTCGGCGACGAGGTGGCCTTCGGCTGCGAGAACCTCGCCGTGCCGCCCGACGAGATCTGGCCGCGGGTGCGGAGCGCCCTCGACGCGGTCGGGCTCGCCGTGCCGCTCGGTCACTCGACGGCGGAGCTCTCGGGCGGCCAGCAGCAGCGCCTCGCCCTCGCGGGCGCGCTCGCGATGCGCCCGGGTCTTCTCGTTCTCGACGAGCCGACGGCGAACCTCGATCCTGCCGGGGTGATCGAGGTGCGGGATGCCGTCGCACGGGCCACCGCCGATCGCGGCATCACCCTCGTCGTCATCGAGCACCGGGTCGAGACCTGGCTGCCGCTGGTCGACCGGGTCGTCGTCCTCACCGCCGAGGGCGGCCTCCTCGCCGATGGCCCCCCCGATGCGGTGCTCAGCGCCGCGAGGGCGGAACTCGATGCGGCGGGGGTGTGGCTGCCCGGGTGGGTGCCACGACGCGCCCGGCCCGTGGTGCCGCGCGGAGTCGCACTCCTTCGGGCTGGCGCGCTCAGCGTGGGGCGCACGCCGTTCGGCGGCAGGCAGCCCGTCGTCGCGGCGTCCGGCATCGGTCTCGAGGCGCGCTCCGGCCGGGCGCTGGCGATTACCGGCCCGAACGGGTCGGGAAAGACGACGCTCGCGCTCACCCTGGGCGGGCTGCTGACGCCGGTGGCCGGCGAGGTCGTCGCCGCGGCGGCGCTCGCTCAGGGGATTCGCGCCGACCCGGCGCGATGGCGTCCGCGGCAGCTCGCACCGCGGATCGGCTCCGTGTTCCAGAATCCCGAGCACCAGTTCGTGCGCGCCACCGTGCGCGAGGAGGTGCTGCTCGGGGCGACGCCGCGGCGCGCCGACGAGCTGCTCGGGCGGCTGCGCCTGACGCGCCTCGCCGAGGCGAACCCGTTCACGCTCTCCGGTGGTGAGAAGCGGCGCCTCTCCGTCGCGACGGCGCTCGCGGCCGCGCCGCCGGTCCTCATCCTCGACGAGCCGACCTTCGGGCAGGACCGCCGAACCTGGGGCGAGCTCGTCGCACTGCTCGCCGGGCTGCTCGATGACGGCGTGAGCGTCGTCGCGGTCACCCACGACCGCGCGTTCGTCGATGCCCTCGCCGACGACGAGTACCCGCTGGGGGGGGAGCGGTGACGGCGGCATCGACTCCCGCCGCCGTGGCCGGCGCGCCGGCCGGCCCGACGGTCAACCCGGTCGCCAAGTTCGCCGCAGCGCTCGTCCTCACCGCGGCGCTCGTCCTCACCGTCGACTGGGTGTCGGCGACGGTCGCGCTGGTCTGCGAGGCGGCGCTCCTGCCGCTCACCGGCATCGGCTGGCGGCAGTTCTGGGTGCGGACCGCCCCGGCCTGGGTCGCCGCCCCCTCCGCCGGGGTCGCGCTCGCGCTGTACGGGAGGGATTCCGGAGCGGTCTACGCGTCGATCGCGGGGGTGACGATCACCCAGGGCTCGGTGACCCAGGCCATCGCGATCGCGCTGCGCGTGCTCGCCATCGCCCTGCCGGGGATCGTTCTCTTCGCGACGACGGATCTCACCGATCTCGCCGACGGACTCGCCCAGACGTGGCGGCTGCCCGCCCGGTTCGTGCTCGCCGCCCTCGCCGCGATGCGGCTCACGGCATCCCTCGCCGACGACTGGCGCACCCTCACGCAGGCGAGGCGGGCGCGCGGACTCGGCGGGCGCGGCCGGATCTTCGGAGTGCTCGTGCTGGCGCTGCGGCGCGGCGGCCACCTCTCCGATGCGATGGAAGCGCGCGGTTTCGGCACCGGGGCGCGCACCTGGGCGCGTCCGGCCCGCTTCGGCGGGCGCGAACTGGCGCTCATCGGCGTCGGCGCCGGGGTGGCGGCGCTGGCATTGACCCTTGCGGTCGTCGTGGGAAGCTGGCACTTCGTTGGCGCCTGAGCGGGGGAATCCCTTCATCCTCCTCATCGACGGCCCGAGCGGTGCGGGCAAGACGACACTCGCGCGTGCGGTCGTCGCCGCGAGCCCGGCGGGCGTCGAGCCGGTGCTCATCCGGCTCGACGACGTCTACCGCGGCTGGAACGGTCTTGCCTCCGCCGCCCCGCACCTCGCCGGGCACCTGCTGCGCCCGCTGCGCGAGACGGGGCGAGGCCGCTGGCAGCGCTACGACTGGGAGGCCGGCGCGCTCTCCGAGTGGCACGAGGTCGACGCGAGCCGGCCGCTCATCGTGGAGGGCACGGGCGCTCTCACCGCCGAGACCGCGCCGCTCGCCGACCTCCGGGTCTGGGTCGAGGCCGAGGACGCCGTCCGCAAGCCGCGCGCCATCGCCCGTCAGGACGACGACTACGCCGACTACTGGGACATGTGGCAGGCGCAGTATGAGCGCCATCTCGCGGCCGACGATCCGCGGAAGTACGCCGATCTCGAGGCGACCTCCGACGAGCGCTCCGCGGCTCTCGTCGCCGAGCTCGCGGCCCGGCTGGCGCGAGCGTGATTCCGGATGAACTCGGATCGGGTCGGATCATCCGCTGCATCCCGTGCGGAACCGACGGTGCGCCCGGCACCCATGCGGATTCCGCCGTACCGGCACCCGCGTGCGACGGAATCCGCACTGAGAGCCCCAGTACACTGCCCTTATGCGCAATGGCGAGGTGTCATTCTGGTGGTCTCAGGTGCCATTCCCCCAGGCGGAACGGCCCCTCGGCGAATCCATCACCGCCGATGTCGCGATCGTCGGCGCGGGCTACACCGGCCTCTGGACCGCGTACTACCTCAAGAAGGCCGACCCTTCGCTGCGTGTGGTCATCCTCGAGCAGCGCTTCGCCGGCTACGGCGCGTCGGGCCGCAACGGCGGCTGGCTCGCCAACTCCATCACGGGCGGGCGCGAGCAGTACGTCAAGAGATTCGGCCGCGAGGCGGTGACGCGCTTCCAGCTCGCCGCGAACCAGGCGGTCGACGAGGTCATCCGTGTGACGAAGGCTGAGGGCATCGACGCGGATATCGTCAAGGGCGGCGAATACCAGGTCGCCTATGACAGGCCCCAGCTCGAGCGGCTGCGCGCCTGGGTCGACGCCGAGCAGACCTGGCAGCACACCGACGTGCGCTTCCTCACCGCCGCCGAGGCGAACGCCCACGTCGCCATCGAGGGCACGCTCGCGGGCGCGTGGAGCCCGCACACCGCCCGCATCCACCCGGCGAAGCTCGTCGCAGGCCTGCGCGAGGCCGTGCTGCGGCTGGGCGTCGAGCTCTACGAGGGCACTGCGGTGTCCGCGATCGCCGGGTCGACCGCGTACACCGCGACGGGGCACACCGTGGCGGCATCCGTGGTCGTCCGCGCCACCGAGGGCTTCACCGCGAATCTCAAGCGCATGCATCGCGACTGGATGCCGCTCAACTCGTCGATGGTCGTCACCGAGCCGCTTCCCGCCTCGGTCTGGGAGGCGATCGGGTGGTCCGGCTACGACACCGTCGGCGACTTCGCGCATGCGTACATGTACGCCCAGCGCACTGCCGACGACCGCATCGCGTTCGGCGGGCGCGGCAGGCCGTACCGCTTCGGCTCGAAGATCGACCTCGACGGCGACACGCCCGATTCGACGGTGGCGCTGCTGCGCGGGCTCATCGAGCGGTTCTGGCCGACGCTGCGGGGGGTGCGGCTCGACCACGCCTGGTCGGGCGTTCTCGGCGTGCCGCGCGACTGGGCGGCGACCGTCGGCATCGATCGCGCGTCGAGCCTCGCCTGGGCGGGCGGATACGTCGGAACGGGCGTCACCTCGACGAACCTCGCCGGGCGGACGTTGACCGATCTCATCCTCGAGCGCGACACCGAGCTCGTGACGCTGCCGTGGGTGAACCACCGGGTGCGCAAGTGGGAGCCCGAACCGCTGCGCTGGATCGCCGTGCAGGCGCTCTACGCCGCGTACTACGCCGCCGACCGTTCCGAACTCACCCACCGCCGGACGACGAGTCCGATGGCCCGCCTCGCCGACCTCATCTCAGGCCACTGACCGCGCCGTCGGGCTGAATTCCGGCGTCATCTCCGGTGTGTCGCGCCGCAGTCGCGGCGCGGCGCCCGAATCTCAGCCCGAGCGATCGCGACGCGCGGGCGGCAGGGACGCCGACCGAAGAGACGCCGGCCGAAGAGACACCGGGTGAGTGACGGGGCTTGAACCCGCGACCCCCTGGACCACAACCAGGTGCTCTACCAACTGAGCTACACCCACCACGCCGACCCGGGTCGCCCCGGACAACCAGACGAGTCTAGCCGATGAGCGGGGACCACTTCTCGACCACCCGGCTCGCGATCGCCTGCACTTCGTCGCTGGTCGGTCCGGGCTGCGCGACGAAGCCCGCCGAGCGGTAGTAGTCGAGTTCGCGGATGGATTCCAGGATGTCGGCGAGCGCGCGGTGGCCGCCGGCCTTCTCCGGCGCCTGGAAGTAGACGCGCGGGAACCAGCGGCGCGACAGCTCCTTGATGGAGGAGACGTCGACGCTGCGGTAGTGCAGGTGGGCGTCGAGCTTCGGCATGTACTTGGCGAGGAACATCCGGTCGGTGCCGATGGTATTGCCGGCCAGCGGCGCCTGCTTGGCGGCGGGCACGAACTTCGTCACGTACGCCATGACGGCGGCTTCGGCATCCGCCAGCGCGAGCCCGTTGGGGATCTCCTCGATGAGGCCCGAGGTGGTGTGCATGGTGGTCACGAACTCGTTCATGTGCGCGAAGGCGGCGCTGGACGGCGTGATGACGAGCTGCAGCCCCGGGTGGACAGGGGCGAGCTCGAAGTCGGTGATGACGACCGCGATCTCGACGAGCTCGTCGACGGCGAGGTCGAGACCGGTCATCTCGCAGTCGATCCAGACGAGACGATCGGTCGAGCCAGCCATGCCTCAATCGTAGTTGCGCGTTCCGACGTAGCCTGGAATGGTGCAGTTGACCTTCTACAGTTCGGCGTTCTGCGAGCCGTGCATCCGCACCCGTGCGGTGCTGGAGGAGGCCGAGCGCCTCGTCCCGGCCGCGACCCTGGTCGAGCACGACATCGTGCGCTCCGAGGAGGCGGCGCGGGAGGCGGGAATCCGCGTCGCCCCGACCGTCGTGGTGACGGATTCCGCGGGCCGCGAGGTGTTCCGCGCCGAGGGCGAGCCCTCGCTGGCCCAAGTGCTCGTGGCCGCGGCGAAGGCGCTCTGACCCGGTCGGCCGGTACCCTGGAGGGGAGCCCCCGTAGCTCAATGGATAGAGCAGCGGCCTTCTAATCCGCAGGTTACTGGTTCGACCCCAGTCGGGGGCGCTCGCACATAACACCCGCGAAACAGCACGGGACTAGCCTTTCGGCATGCGCGATGTGCAACAGCAGATCATTGCGGCCCTCAACGTCAAGCCGGTCATCGACCCGGCGGTCGAGATCGAGGCCCGCGTTCAGTTCCTCGTCGACTACCTGCTGCGCACCGGCGCGAAGGGATTCGTCCTGGGCATCTCGGGCGGGCAGGATTCCTCCCTCACCGGCAAGCTCACCCAGCTCGCTGTCGACCGGCTCGCCGCCGAGGGCCACGAGGTCGAGTTCTGGGCGCTGCGCCTTCCGTACCAGGTCCAGGCCGACGAGGCCGACGCGCAGCTCGCGCTGCAGTTCATCGCGCCGACGTCATCCGCGATCTTCAACGTCGCACGCGGCACTGATGGCATCGTCGCCGAGTACGGCGACGCCTTCGGCGAGCCCATCAGCGACTTCACCAAGGGCAACGTCAAGGCCCGCCAGCGCATGGTGGCGCAGTACGCGCTCGCCGGCCAGCGCGGGCTGCTCGTCGTCGGCACCGACCACGCGGCCGAGGCGGTGACCGGGTTCTTCACGAAGTTCGGCGACGGCGGCGTCGACGTGACCCCGATCACGGGGCTGACGAAGCGCCAGGGCCGCGCCCTGCTCGAGTACCTCGGTGCACCGCGGCAGCTCTACGTCAAGGCGCCGACGGCCGACCTGCTCGATACGAACCCGGGGCAGAGCGACGAGGCGAACCTCGGCATCACCTACCAGGACATCGACGACTTCCTCGAAGGCAAGGACATCGATCGGGGTGTCGCCGAGGCGCTCGAGGCGCGCTACCTCGCCACCGAGCACAAACGCCGCCCGCCTGCCACGCCGTTCGATGGCTGGTGGCGCGGCGACCACAATATCTGGAGCGAGTAGGGCCTAGTCGTCGATGCCGGGCGTGAAGGCGACCGTGGGGGTGTCCTCGATGCGGACCTTCGGCACCGCGGGGGCATTGGCCCCGGGCTCGACGGGGGTGGCGGCGGGGGCCGCCGGCACGACGAGCTTCGGCGGCACGAGGTAGTTGGGCTCGTAGTTCGGGGCCGGGGTGATGATCTGCGTCACCGGCTCGACGGCGGGCGGGGCGGATGCCGCCGGCGCGGCGGCGGGTGCGGCGGGTGCGCTGAACCGCTGGTGATGCTGCTGCGCGACCCAGGCGTCCTGCTGCTGGATGATCTGCTGCTCGGCGGTCGGGGTGTCGAACTGCCAGCGCTCGAGGTCGTTCTGGAAGATGCGCCGGGTGCGGCCGGGACGGTGGTCCCATTCGACGAGCCGGTCGCGGAATTCGGCGACGGCGGGGTCGAGGTTGTAGCCGAAGGTCGCGGAGTTGCGCTTGAGCTCGGCGAGCTGGTGGGCGGCCCAGTCGGCGACGAGCGTCGAGCTCTTCACCGGCAGCAGGCGCACGAGGATGTCGGCCTGGCCGACGGCGCGGTCGGAGAGCACCTGCTCGCCGGGGGTGAGCGAGTTCCACACGGAGGCCTCGGTCGCGGCGTCGACGAGTGCGGTGATGGCCTGCGACCTCTGCTGGCGCTGGTTCTGCTTGAGCAATCCGCTCACCGAGCCGCGGCCGATGGCGCCGGCGACGATGCCGGAGACGACGATGGCGACGAAGAGCACGATCGCGGGGAAGACGGTGGGTTCGGCGGCGTTCGAGGCGAGCCACGTCACGAAGTCGTTCCAGTTCATGCGGCGAGCGTAAGCGGCCCCGGCCGGAGCGTCGAGCAGACACGGCGGGTGGGGAACAATTGCCGGTGCCGCGACGCTGAACGTGGCGGAGGATCTACCCATGACGACTTTCACTCTTGCCGGCGGTTGCTTCTGGTGCCTGGACGCCGCCTACCGTGCTCTCGACGGCGTCAGCGACGTCGTGTCGGGCTACGTCGGCGGCACCGTCGCCGACCCGAGCTACGAGCTCGTCTGCACCGGGCGCACCGGTCACGCCGAGGCGGTGCAGGTGACGTTCGACGAGAGCGTCATCCCCGCCGACGTCATCCTCGACGCCTTCTTCACGATGCACGATCCGCGCCAGCTCAACCGTCAGGGCAACGACATCGGCACCCAGTACCGCAGCGCGATGTTCTACGCGGATGCCGACCAGAAGGCCCTCTTCGAGGCCGCGATCGCTCGCGCCGCCGACATCTGGGACGGCGTGCCGGTCACGCAGCTCGCGCCGCTCGGCGCGTTCTACCGCGCCGAGGACTATCACCAGGACTTCTTCGCGAAGAACCCGACGCAGGGCTACTGCCTCGCGGTCGCCGCGCCCAAGGTGTCGAAGGTGCGCAAGGCCTTCTCGCAGTACATCCGAGCCGCGTAGCACTCGCGCGGCTGTTCCTCCACAGCGGGGTGCGCGGCATCCGGCATCCGGCCGTCTGGTTCGGCGGCGGGATTCCCGTCGCAGGCTTCGCCGATGCTGCTCGCGCCGCGGGGAGCCCCGCGGGATTGGAGAAGAGCAGTTGAGCACGAGCATCACCGTCAGCGGCATCGTCGTCACCGAGCCGAAGTACTTCACGACCTCGTCGGGCGTGGCCATCACGAGCTTCCGGCTCGCCTCGTCGGAGCGTCGCTTCGATCGCCAGGCGAGTTCTTGGAAGTACACGCCGTCGTCGTTCTACACGGTGTCGACCTACCGCTACCTCGCCGACAACGCGAAGGCGTCGCTCGCCAAGGGCGACCATGTCGTCGTCGCCGGGCGCATCCGCGTGCGCGAGTGGGAGACGGGCGAGAAGAGCGGCACCGACGTCGAGATCGAGGCGGAATCCCTCGGCCACGACCTCAACTGGGGCACCTCGGCGTACACCCGCCGGGCGAAGGCGGCCCCGACGGTCGACTCGGCGGGGCCGGACTTCCTGGCGGACCCGGCCGCGCCGCAGCCGGACGGAGACCAGGCCATCGTCGCGCACTGGCCGACCGTCGCGGTGCCGTCGGCGCAGCCCGAGCTGCAGGAGACGCCGTTCTAGGCTGACGAGGTGCGAACCCCCGCCGCCGCTGCCGCCCTCGCGATCGCGCTCGCGCTGGCGGGCTGCGCGGCGGGGAGTCCGCAGGGGGGTGCGGAATGCACCGGGAACGACGCCTGCGTCGCATCGCCGGGAAGTCCGGCGGCCTCGTCCGCCGCGACGCCGAGCACGTCGCCGAGCCGGCTGCAGCGATTCGACGCCGCGGCGAGAGCCGCGATCGCGCGGTACGGCCATCCGACCGGC
The DNA here is from genome assembly GCF_027352875.1 of Gryllotalpicola sp. NCBI lineage: Bacteria > Bacillati > Actinomycetota > Actinomycetes > Micrococcales > Microbacteriaceae > Gryllotalpicola > Gryllotalpicola sp. The sequence goes on along the minus strand of NZ_DAIEII010000022.1, from coordinate 8,113 downwards.
GCCCAGTTCGTCGCCGCCGAGGTCGCGGCGGGCTTCGGCGCGAGCCCGATGCAGGTCACGCCCGACCGGACGAGCGCGAATCTGACGCCCGGGTCGATCCTGTTCTCGGCGCTCGTCGACGGCACGTGCCTCATCGGCCAGTTCGGAGACGAGGTCGGCGGCTACCACTCGACGCAGGCCCGGCCGATCTCGACCGGGCAGTGCCTCATCGGGGCCGTCCCGTCGGCGGGGTGAGGCATCCCGCCCAAATAGGATCGACGGGTGGCGGAATACATTTACTCGATGGTGCGGGCCCGCAAGGCGGTGGGCGACAAGGTCATCCTCGACGATGTGACGATGGCCTTCCTGCCCGGGGCGAAGATCGGCGTCGTCGGCCCGAACGGCGCTGGCAAGTCGACGATCCTCAAGATCATGGCCGGCCGCGACACGCCCTCGAACGGCGAGGCCCGCCTCAGCCCGGGCTACTCGGTCGGCATCCTCATGCAGGAGCCCGAGCTCGACGAGCACCTCACGGTCCTCGAGAACGTGCAGCAGGGCGTCGGCCCCATCAAGGCGAAGGTCGACCGCTTCACCGAGATCTCGGCGCTCATGGCCGAGCCCGACGCCGACTTCGACGCGCTGCTCGCCGAGATGGGCGTGCTGCAGGAGCAGATCGACGCCGCCGACGCCTGGGATCTCGACTCGCAGCTCGAGCAGGCGATGGATGCGCTGCGCTGCCCGCCGCCGGACGCCCAGGTGAGCGTGCTGTCCGGTGGCGAGAAGCGCCGCGTCGCGCTGTGCAAGCTGCTGCTCGAGAAGCCCGACCTGCTGCTGCTCGACGAGCCCACCAACCACCTCGATGCGGAGAGCGTCCTCTGGCTCGAGCAGCACCTCGCCAAATACCACGGCGCCGTGCTCGCCGTCACCCACGACCGATACTTCCTCGACCACGTCGCCGGCTGGATCTGCGAGGTCGACCGCGGCCGCCTCTACCCTTACGAGGGCAACTACTCGACCTACCTCGAGAAGAAGGCCGAGCGTCTTCAGGTGCAGGGCAAGAAGGACATGAAGCTCGCGAAGCGCCTCGGCGAGGAGCTCGAGTGGGTGCGCAGCAACGCCAAGGGGCGCCAGGCCAAGTCGAAGGCGCGCCTCGCCCGCTATGAGGAGATGGCCGCCGAGGCCGAGCGCACCCGCAAACTCGACTTCGAGGAGATCCAGATCCCGCCCGGGCCGCGTCTCGGCCAGCTCGTCATCGAGGTGGACGGCCTTAGGAAGGGCTTCGGCGACCGGGTCCTCATCGACGACCTCAGCTTCACGCTGCCGCGCAACGGCATCGTCGGCATCATCGGCCCGAACGGCGTCGGCAAGACGACGCTTTTCAAAACGATCGTCGGCATCGAGCAGCCGGATGCCGGCGAGGTCAGGATCGGCGAGACCGTCGAGATCTCGTACGTCGACCAGACGCGCGGCGGCATCGACCCCAACAAGACCCTGTGGGAGGTCGTCTCGGACGGCTTCGACTACATCCAGGTCGGCAAGACCGAGGTGCCGAGCCGCGCGTACGTCTCGACGTTCGGCTTCAAAGGCCCCGACCAGCAGAAGAAGGCGGGCGTGCTCTCCGGCGGCGAGCGCAACCGGCTCAACCTCGCGCTCACCCTCAAGCAGGGCGGCAATCTGCTGCTTCTCGACGAGCCGACCAACGACCTCGATGTCGAGACGCTCTCCAGTCTCGAGAACGCGCTGCTCGAGTTCCCCGGCTGCGCCGTCGTCATCACTCACGACCGCTGGTTCCTCGACCGCATCGCGACGCACATCCTCGCTTACGAGGGCACGGACGACGATCCGGCGCGGTGGTACTGGTTCGAGGGCAACTTCGAAGCCTATGAGGAGAACAAGATCCAGCGCCTCGGCCCCGATGCGGCGAAGCCGCACCGCAGCGCCTACCGCAAGTTGACCCGAGATTAGGGGGCCCCGTGACCGAACGCCTTCACGTTGATATCCAGATGCGCTTCAGCGATCTGGACGCCTACGGCCATGTCAACAACGTCGCCGTGCTGCGCTTCCTCGAGGATGCCCGCGTTCAGGTCTTCTGGACCGGGGACGCCTTCCACGACGGCGGCCATACGGTCGCACCGTACCCGACTGCGGTGCTCGACTCGAAGGCGGGCGAGGGCACGCTGACGCTGCTCGCCCACCAGGAGATCGAATACCTGCAGCCCATCCCGCCGATGCGCGCGCCGGTCGACGTCCAGATGTGGTTCGGCCCCATCGGGGGCGCGAGCCTCAAGGCCTACTACGAGGTGCACTCGCCGGTCTCCAGCCCCGAGGACATCACTTACGCGCGCGCGGAGACGACCCTGGTGCTGGTGGATGCGGCGACCGGCAAGCCGCGCCGCGTCACGGCGGAGGAGCGTGCGGCGTGGGAGCCGTTCATCGGCGAGCCGATCCGGTTCCGCCGCTAGGTCCGCTGCTGCGCTACGGAAACACCCGTGCATCGGCCGGGGCGCTCGCGGCAGGGCACGAGGCGGCTGCTCGGCCGTGACGGCCCCGGTCGCCGTGGAGAGCACGTTCGCGGCCGCCCCCTTCGCGGTCGCCGTCACGAGCACGGGGCAGGGGGAAGCACTGCACCGCGCTGTACTGCGCCGCACGGCGACGCCCACCGTACCTCAATGCTGGGGTACGCGGATCATGCCCTCCTGGGCGACGGACGCCACGAGGCGGCCGTCCTGGTAGATCCGCCCGGTCGACAGCCCGCGGCCGCCCTGTGCGCTGGGGGATTCCTCGACGTAGAGCAGCCACTCATCGGCGCGCGCCGGACGGTGCCACCACATGGCGTGGTCGAGGCTCGCCAGCTTGATGCCGGGTGTCGTCCACTGCACCCCGTGTGGCCGCGTGATCGGCTCGAGGATCGTGAAGTCGCTGGCGTAGGCAATGGCCGCGCGGTGCAGCACCTCGTCATCGGGCATCGGTCCGGCGGCGCGAGCCCAGACGGCCTGGTGCCCGATGCGCTCGCCGGGTACGTCGAAGTAGACGGGGCCGGGAACGCGGCGGATCTCGAAACCGGGGTCGCGCGTCCGCCCCTCTGCGCCCGGGTGGTCGCTCGATCCGAGCAGTTCGGCGTCGCTCGGCAGCTCGTCGGGGCCGGGCAGCCCTTCGGGCGCCGGCGTCTCGTGCTCGAGGCCGGGGTCGTGCGTCTGGAACGAGCAGATGCACGAGAAGATCGGCTGGCCGTTCTGGTAGGCCTGAGTCCGCCGGGTCGAAAACGACCGCCCGTCGTGGATGCGGTCCACGCTGATCGTGATGGGGAAGGTCACGTCGCCCGGTCTGAGGAAATAACCGTGCAGCGAGTGGATGAGCCGATCCGTCGGCGTCGTGCGGGAGGCGGCCACGATCGAGAGGCCCAGCACCTGCCCGCCGAACACGCGCCCGGTGGGCATCCACTGGCTCTCGGCGACGAACACGTCCTCGCTGGTGCGGGCCTCGCTGCTGTTGAGCTGGAGCGCCTTGAGCATCGTCGCGAGCGGATCCACCTCGGTAGTCTATGCACGCCATGCCAGCCCACTTCTCGCTCGTCGACGCTGTGGCTGCGGCCGATCTCCAGACCTTCCTGAAGCGCGCCGCGCGCCTCGATGACGCCGGTGCGGCGCGGCTCATCGCGGGCGGCGGGGTGCTCGCCGTTTACGTCGCCACGCAGCACCCGCGCGGCCTCTTCGACCCGACCGCGACGGTGCTGGGCCTGCGCACCTTCGAGACCGATGCGGCGATCGCGCTCGACGCGGTGGTGCCGCTGCGCGCGCTGCTCGACCGGCTGGCGCGGGCGCTGGAGGCCGGTATCGGCACCGGCGTCGGAATCCTGTTGCCCGCCGAGGTGGCGACCGCCGCGTGGGCCGGCGTCGCCCCGCCGCGCGGCGGCTGGGAGCGCGAGGACGATCGTGACGCGATCGAGCTCGCCGAGGCGGCGGCGAACCGGTCGGATGCCGCCGCGATGGCGCTCGTCGATCTCGGATTCCTCGGCCTCGAGCCCGTGGCGCTGTACCGTTCCGGCGCGTGGCTGCGGCTCACCACCGCGCGCGGCCACGTGCTCGCGAAGCCTTAGCCGGCGGCCCGCCTGACGGCGCTGGTGTCAGCGTCCCGCACGCCGCCCCATCACGTCTCGAAAGTGTTCACCATCGCGTGCGCGGCGCGCTCGAGGTAGTCCCAGAGCAGCGCGTCGTCGGCGGGCGGCAGGTCGAGCGCATCGACGGCCGCGCGCATGTGGACGAGCCAGTGATCGCGCGCCTCGGGGTTGATCCTGAATGCCGCGTGCCGCATCCGCAGCCGCGGGTGGCCGCGCTGGTCGCTGTAGGTGGTGGGGCCTCCCCAGTACTGCTCGAGGAACATCCGCAGCCGCTCCTCGGCCGCGGCGAGGTCCTCTTCCGGGTACAGCGGGCGCAGCACCGTGTCGGCGGCGACGCCTTGGTAGAACACCCGGGCGAGCGTCGCGAACGCCTCGTGCCCGCCGAACTGCTCGAAGTACGAGCGCGCGGTCTCGCTCATTTCTCGCCTCCTGGCGTCTTCGGCGTCTGCGCGGGCACGTGGCCGGTCGTGGTGCGTGTGCGCGGCGCGCGCACCGCCGGCGCCGGCTCGTTGAGGGTGAGGACGACGGCGCCGGCCGACGGCAGCGCGACGCCCATGCCGTCGAGGGCTGCCTTGACGCGGGCGCGCAGTTCGCGTGCCACGTCGTCGCGGGCATTCGTGCGGGTCTTCACGACCACGCGCAGCACGAGCACGTCGGCCGACAGCGACTCGATGCCCCAGATCTCGGGCTTCTCGACGACCATCGTGCGCCAGCGGGGCTCCTTCGCCAGGGCGGCCGCGGCGTCGAGCAGCGCGGACTTCACGGCATCCACATCGCTCGACCAGGGGATGCCGACGTCGACGATGACGCGCGCCCAGCCCTGCGACATGTTGCCGACTCGGAGGATCTCGCCGTTGCGGACGTACCAGAGCACGCCCGCGACGTCGCGCACCTGGGTGGTGCGGATGCCGACGGACTCGACGATCCCCGTGGCGAAGCCGGTGTCGACGACGTCGCCGACGCCGAGTTGATCCTCGATGACGAGGATGATGCCGTTGAGCACGTCCTTGACGATGTTCTGGGCGCCGAAGCCGAGGCCCGCGCCGACCGCCGCGGTGAGGAGGGTGAGCGAGGCGAGCGCTTCGGGAGCGAGCACATTGATGATGAGCAGCGCCGCAACGACGGTGATCGTCACGTTCGCGATGTTGGTGAGCACGGAGCCGAGGGTGCGGGTGCGCTGGACGACGCGCGCCTGCGCCACGGGGCTCGCCTGCAGCAGCTGGGTGTCCTCGATGTTCTGCGCCTTCTTCACCCGCAGCACGATGCGTCGGACCGTCACCCGGATGAGGGCCCGCAGCAGCCCGGCGAGGATGACGGCGCCGAGGACGATGAGCGCCGCGATGACGAGCCGCCCGGCATAGGTGCCGAAGAATGCGCCGAGGCCGACCCAGAATCCGCCGCCGCCGGCGGATTGGGCCGTCACACGTCTCGGCGCTTGACCAGCGCCGTGGCTACGCCACCTACGACGACCACCCAGGCGGCGAGGACGCCGAAGCCTCCCCAGCCGTTGAGCTGGATGCCGGAGTCGACGATGGTGGCGGCGGTTCCGCCCCGGGTGTCGGCGGCGGTGTTCGCCGAGTACAGCTGCGCACCGGCCTGCGCCGGCAGGAACGCCGAGACGTCGTGCGGCCAGGTCACGAGGCCGGCGCCGGTCTGGGCCCCGTTGAGGTTGAGCACGGCGTAGAGCACGTTGAAGATCGCCGGCACGATGAGCAGCAGCCCCAGTACGGTGGCGAGCGACCCGGCGGTGGCGCGGATGAGCAGCCCGGCTCCGAAGGCGAGCAGCGCGATGAGCGCGACGTACACGGCGGCGCCGAGCACCGGCATGGAGATGTGCCAGTCGACGGCGTCGAAGGCGAAGCCGTGCGCGCTGAAGACGGCCTCGACGACCCCGAGGGCGATGGCGAGCGCGACGAGCGTGACGACGAACGTGCTGACCCCGAGCACCACTGCCTTGGCGAGGACGACGGGGATGCGCCGCGGTGCGGCGGTGAACGTGGAGCGGATCATCCCGGTCGAGTACTCCGAGGCGATGAGGAGGACGCCGAGCACGGCGGCGACCAGCTCGGCGAGCTGGATGCCCGCGGTCGTGCTGCCCAGCGCGAGGGAGAGGGTCTGGTCCGAGCCCGGCTGCGTGCCGAGGTTCCGCAACTGCAGCACCCCGATGAGCACGGCGAGGCCGATGATGACGACCGCGAGGATCGCGTAGCACCACAGCGTGGAGCGGACCGTCGTGAGCTTGATCCACTCCGAGCGCAGCAGCCCCCAGAAGGTGAGATGCGCGCCGGTGAGGTCGGTGTGCGGCACGGTCGAGTGGCTCATTTCGCGGCCTCCGACCGGTATTCGACGTCGCCTGCGGTGAGTTCCAGGAAGGTCTCCTCCAGTGAGGCGCTCACCGACGTCAGCTCGTGGAGGACCACGCCCGCGTGCGACGCGGCGTCGCCGATCTGGGCGGCCGTGGTGCCGCTGACGGTGAGGGAGCCGTCCGGGTTCGTCGCGATCGACGCGCCCAGACCGCCGATGGCGGTGGCGAACCCGCCGGGGTCGGGCGTGCGCACGGTGACCGAGCCGCCTTGCGCCCTCGCGAGCAGGTCGCCGATGGGGGAGTCGGCGAGGACGCGACCGCGCCCGAGCACGATGATGTGGTCGGCGGTGAGCGCCATCTCGCTCATGAGGTGGGAGGAGATGAAGACCGTGCGGCCCTGGCCCGCCTGATAGCGGGCGAGCTGGCGCACCCACGCGACGCCCTCGGGGTCGAGGCCGTTGACCGGCTCGTCGAGGATGAGCGTCTGCGGGTCGCCGAGCAGCGCCGCCGCTATCCCGAGCCGCTGGCCCATGCCGAGCGAGAAGCCCTTGACCCGTTTGCCCGCGACCGATTCGAGGCCGGTCATCTCGATGACCTCGTCGACGCGGCGGTTCGGGATGCCGTGGGTCGCCGCCAGCGCACGCAGGTGGTTGCGGGCGCTGCGCCCGGTATGCACGGCCTTCGCCTCGAGGAGGGCGCCGACTCGCCGCAACGGGTCGTGATGCGCGGCGTACGGCTTGCCGTCGACGAGCGCGGTGCCGGCCGTCGGTCGGTCGAGCCCGATGATCATGCGCATCGTGGTCGACTTGCCGGCGCCGTTCGGCCCGAGGAATCCGGTGACCTGGCCTGGTGGGACGGTGAAGGACACGTCGTCGACGGCGAGCTTGGTTCCGAACCTCTTCGAGAGGCCGGTGATCTCGATCATGTCGGCAACGCTAGTGGGCGTCGCGCTCCTGCGCCGAGAGTGCGCGCTCGACTCTGGCCAGATTCTCAATCACGAGTCGGCGCAGCGCCGCCGGTTCCGGGTTCGCACCGAGCCAGGCGCGTGCCGCGTCGGCGAGGGCGTGGCTGGCGAGGGGGAACGGGAAGAGCCCGTTGATGAGCCCGGCGGCGATGGCGTACGAGCGGGAATCCCAGATGGGCCGCAGCGCGGCGAAATAGGCCGCCAGGTACGGCTCGAGCAGGGCGCGGTCGTGCACTCGCTGGAAGCCGATGCCGGTGGCGCGCACGATGAGGTTGGACGCGTCGGTGCTGTCGACGACCGACGACCAGGCGGCCGCCTTGCCCTCGGCCGTCGGCAGCGCGGCACGGGCGGTGGCGGCGGACTGCTGGCCGTTCGCGGTGGTGTCGGCGGCGAGCGCGGCGTCGATCTCGGCGGTGCCGGCCTTGCCGCCGGCGACGAGCGAGATGAGCAGCTCCCAGGCGAGGTCGGTGTCGACGGCGAGGCCGTCGAGCGCGATGGAGCCGTCGCGCAGGCCGGCGACGGCCGCGAGCTGCTCCTCGGTCGCGGCGAGCTGGGCGAAGGTTCTCACGAGCTGGAACTGGGCGTCGCTGCCGCCGGGTGCGCGCTGTGCGAGACGCCACAGCGCGTCGGCGGCCTCGATGCCGGTCTGCCGCTGCTTCCACGGGGCGACGTACGAGTTGACGCTGAGGACGAGCTGGCCGAGCACGGTCTGGAACGTGGTCGAGTTCGTCTCGGCCGCGATGTTGCC
>NZ_DAIEII010000017.1:0-26121 GCF_027352875.1 Gryllotalpicola sp. | reverse complement strand
CCTTCTGCCCGTTCACGACCCACTCGTCGCCGTCACGCTCGGCACGCGTGCGCGCCGCCGACACATCCGACCCGGCCCCGGGCTCGCTGAACAGCTGGCACCAGATGTCGTCACCGCGCAGCAGCCGAGGCAGCAGGCGGGCCTTGAGCTCGTCGGAGCCGTGCGTCATGACGGTCGGCCCGCCCATGCCGATGCCGATCGTGAAGATGCTTTCGGGGGCGTCGTAGTGGGCCGCTTCCTGACCCCAGATGATCTGCTGGATCGGGGTCCCGCCGCGGCCGCCGTACTCCTTCGGCCACGTGATGCCCGCCCAGCCGGCATCGAACTTCTTCGCCTGCCACTCCTGGGACCTGCGCTGATACTCCGCCTCGTCACCGGATTCCGACAGCATGCCGGCTTCCCCGCTGCTGGGCTGGGCGTTGGCCTTCAACCACTCGCGCACTTCGGCGCGGAAGGCCGCTTCTTCGGGTGAATCGTGAAAGTCCACGCTGACCTCTGCACTCTGAAATGAACTTACTGGTTCATAAAGATAACACGTTCGTGGGGGACCCCGCCCGGGCGCGATGGGACCCGCCGAGGACGTGTTGCTGAGGGTGCTGGTGAGCCGGTGGAGCGTTCGGTGAGGCAGAGTCCGGCGTGGCAGTTGCAGGCGAGTTCGTCAGTCGATTCGGCCGACCGGGCCGTTTCCGGCGCACTCCGCCTGCGAGCCGCGGATTCGCGCATCATGTCGAAGGAGACCGGGTGAGGAGATACTCCGGCGACGGATGCCCCCGCCATCGGTCCTGGATGCCATGATGCGTTTGGTCACGAGGTTCGGGTGGTCTTTCGCGGGCGCCGGCGCAACAGGACGAGCAGAAGCCCGAACGCCACGGCCTGGAGGATGCCGACGATGACGACCAGCGTGGTCGTCTGGCCGTACAGGGCGCCGGCGACGGTCCCGCCCAGGAAGGCACCCGCGCCCTGGAAGGCCGAAAACCAGCCGTAGGCGCTGCGACGGCCATCCCCAGCGCATAGACCAGCGGAACCGCGGCGACCGACGCAAGATTGGCCGCGGCGAGGTGGAAGGAGATCACCCCGAAGCTCAACAGGCCGAATTCGGTGAGGGCGGCGAAGACGGCGAAGAGCACGAAAGTTGCGCGCGAGGCGGGCACTACAGGGGCGGGGCTCGTCGGGTCGGCCGATGTCGGTGTGCCGACGAGCTCGGCGGCACGGTAGACCCGGACGTCCGGCACACGCGCGTGAAGCCAGGCGATCAGTGCCATCGCGAACCCGGCGGGCACGATGAGCACGAGAAACGCCGGCCACAGTGCTCCCGCGGCCGCGGTGATCGCGGAGACGATGAGCGGGCCTACGAAGGATCCCACCTGGTCGAGCACTTTGTGCACGCCGAAGCCCTTGCCCAGCCCCACCGCCTCGGCGGGCTCGGCGAGGAGCACCGTCTTCGCCGGCGCGCGCACCGCCTTGCCGGTGCGCTCCAGCAGGATCAGCACGCTCGCGACGACGAGTCCCGCGCCGCCGAGGAACGGGCTCAGCGCCAGCAGCGGCACGCTGATCGCCGACACGCTGTATCCCGCGATGGCGAAGCCCCAGTAGGCGCGGGTGCGATCGGCCCAGGGCCCGGTCACCAGCCGCAGCATGAGAGCGAGGGCCTCAGCCCCGCCGGTGACCAGCCCCACGAGCGTCGCGGTAGCCGCGAGCTGCTCCAGGAGTGCACCGCTGACGGAGATCGCGCCGTCGGAGACCATGTCGATCGCGAGGCTCACGAACCCGAAGCCGATGATCATCGACCACGGGGCAAGAGCAGGCAGTCGCGCCGGTTGCGTCATGACGGCTTCTGGATCAGGACGACGACCAGGCCGACGCGGGGTCCAGTCCCGTCACGCTGTGGAGCGTCAACCGCCGCTCTTGCGGCGGAACTCGCGCTTGCCGCCGATGCGGGTGTGGACGCCGTGCACGCCGGAATCCGCTCCGCCGGCGCCGCTGCGGCTCGCGCCCTGCTGCTTCTTCCGTTCGATGGCCTCGAGGAACTTGCGCTTCGATTCCTCGGAAGGGGTCGTCGGCTGCGTCTCGTCGGAGTCCATGCTGGCCAGTGTAGGTGGATCTACCGCGACCCGGCAGACGATTCGCGAGAACGCTGCTCCCGCACCACCAGCGCGTGCCGCACACACCGTGGCCCGTCTGATCGAGCCACGCCGCGACTGCGGCCGCGCGGCACGCGCCATCGCGAGGAGCACGGGCACGGCGTACGCGAGCCGGCCTTGGATACAGTGGCCGCTATGAAGCGGACGACGGTTCAACTCATCGACGATCTCGACGGCACGGTCATCGACGGCGACGACGGCGGAACCGTCGCCTTCGCCTTCGCCGGCGAGGCGTACGAGATCGACCTCACCGCCGCGAACCGCGCCGCGTTCGAGTCCGCTCTCGCTCCTTACCTCGCCGTCGCCCGCGCGGTCGGCGGCCGCCGGAGCGCCCGAGCGGCATCCGCGGTGCGCCCGAGCGGCGAGTCCGGCCCCGGCTACACCGTCGTGCGCGAGTGGGCCCAGGCCAACGGCATCGAGGTGTCCGAGCGCGGCAAGGTCGCCGCCGCGGTCATCGACGCGTACCGGCAGGCGCACTCCTAGGGCGAACCGGTCAGCTCTCCGCGGCGGGCGGGGTCTGTTTCGCCTGCTCGGCGGCGACGTGCGCGGTGACCTCCGCGAGGACCCGATCGCGGATCTCCCGGGACAGCTCGTGAATGATCCGCGTGAGATCGGTGTTCTCGACGAGCAGGGTCTCCTGCTCCTGGTAGTCGCGGTCGGCCTTGGCCTGCTGGAACGCGGCCTGCCGGTTCTGCCCGACCATGACGAAGGTCGAGAGGAAGATCGCCTCGAGCGACACGACGAGCGTGAGAGTCGGCCACGGGCTGTGCTCGAGGAAGAGCATCCACATCACGAAGAGCACGATGTGGATGTAGACGAACATCATCGAACCGGCGAACGCGGTGATCGCGTCGGCGATGCGCAGCTGGATGCTCGCGGCGCGGTGCTGGGCTTGGGCGATGACCGCCGGATGAGTCGTCGTGGGGTCGGCGACCTTGAGGAAGCGGCGCGGGGTGAGACCGTAGCGGCGGTGCTGCTGGACAGAAGGGGCGGCCGGAGCCGCAGGGGTCGAGGCGCTCATGCGGGCAGCGTAGCGCCGCCGGCCAGAATACGGTCCCGCCTCGCGGTTCCTAGGGCGCGGTGACGAAGAAATGCCAGCCCAGCCACCACCAGAACGCGATCAGCGTCAGGCGCACTCCCCGCAGCGCCATGACGCGGTCGAGCAGTCGCGACAGCGGCGCCACCACCTGGGGCCGGCGGTGCGAGCCGATGACCAGCGCGAGCATGAGGACTCCGACGACGAGGTAGCCGCCGATGGTGATGACTCTGCTCATCGGCGCTCCTTGCCGCGTCGCACCAGCGCGTAGCCGCCGAGCAGCCAGATCGCGACCCCGAACCCGCGCAGCACGGGAGCGGTCCACAGCGGCCGCAGCAGGTCGGAGAGCGCCGGATGATTCCAGTCCGCCCTGGCCGAGGAGTGCCCCAGGAAGAAGTTGGCGAGCTCCCACAGGCACAGTGCGACGACGAGGCTCGACCACAGCAGCGCGGCGCGCCGGATGGCGTTGTCGGTCTCGACGCTCATGTCGCCGCCCGGCCAGATGAGCGGGATCGCGACGAGGCCCACCATGATGACGAGGATTCCGGCGGCCGCGCTGAACTCGGGAAGCAGGCTGAGCGCGATGGCGAATGCGACGGCGCCCGCCACGCCGGCGCCGAGCGGCGGCTCGAAGCTGCCGGTGACGCGGTCGAAACGGTCCAGCAGACCCGCCATGTCGGCGGCGAGAGCCAACCCGCAGACGAGGAACACCGTTCCGTCAGCCGCTGCGCCCCGGAAGTACTGGAAGAAACTCGTCAACGCCAGGACGCCCAGCCACGGGGCATCCGCTCGGACGCCGGTTCTGAGCCCTAGGCGAGTGGGCCGAGCCATGCTGCTGCGACGGTGCTGTGAGCCGACTCGTCATCGCTCGGGTGGAAGAGGCCGGCGAGCACGTCGCGGTAGAGCCGCCCGAGCTCGCTCGAGGAGGAGTACGACGAGCCGCCCGAGACGCGGATGGCTTTGTCGACCACCTCCCGCGCGGTCTCGGTGGCGCGCACCTTGAGGCCGGCGACCTTGGCGAACCACAGTCCGCCGTGGTTGACGAGGTTGTCGAGATCGCTCGCGAGCGCGTGGATCTGCGGGGCGAGGGCATCCTGCTCGATCGCGGCGGAGGCGAGTCGGAAGCGGATGTCGGGGTCCTGCGAGTAGGGCTTGCCGCTCTTCAGCGACATCCGCTTCTTCACGGTCTCGACGGCGATCTCGAGCGCGCGCTGCCCGATGCCGGTGTAGACCGAGGCGAGCAGGATCTCGAACACGGTGAAGATGCCGAACAGGAGGCCGTCCGGGTTCGGGCCGGGGTCGAGACGGCGCACGACGCGGTCGGCCGGGGCGAGCGCGCCGACGAGCCTCGTCGAGTTCGACTGGCTGGCGCGCATGCCGACGGTGTCCCAGTCGGGGCGCACCTCGATGCCCTCGCCGCGATCGACGAACCCCCAGACGATCTTCGGCGCATCCGCGCTCGTCGCGTCCAGGCCCATGGTGCCGAGCTTCGTCCACGCCGGGGAGAGCGAGGTGAAGACCTTGGTGCCGGTGAAGCGGTAGCCGCCGTCGGGCTGCGGCGCGGCATCCGTCGTCGAGCCGAAGAGCACGAGGTCGTTGCCCGCCTCGCTTACCCCGAAGCCGAACACCTCGCCCTCACCGGCCTCGCGCAGCACGAAGTCGAGGCTCGGGTCGCCGCGGTCGTGGAGCACCTTGGCGACGCCGGTCCACACCAGGTGCATGTTGACCGCGAGCGCCGTCGCGGGGGCCGCACCCGCGAGGCGCTGCTGCTCGCGGGCCACCTGGGCGACGCTGAGACCGAGCCCGCCGTGGGTCCCGGGGACGAACGCCTTGAGGTAGCCGACCGCGACGAGCTCGTCGAAATCCTCGGTGAAGAACGCGTTGGCGGCGTCGTAGCCCGCGGCACGGGAGCGGATGCGCGCGAGCAACTCATCGGTGAGGATCGCGACGCCGGGAATCGAATCGGTCACGGAGACGAGCCTAGGCTCGAGGTGTGCAATCCCGAACCCTTGGTCGCACCGGCCGCAGCGTTTCGGTCATCGGCCTCGGCACCTGGCAGCTCGGCACCGACTGGGGCTCTGTGACGGAATCCGACGCGCTCGCCGTGCTCGAGGCGGCCGCCGGGGCCGGGATCACGTTCTTCGACACCGCCGACGTGTACGGCGACGGCCGCAGCGAGAGCATCATCGGCCGCTTCCTCGCCGCGAACCCGGATTCCGGCATCACGGTCGCGACCAAAATGGGTCGCCGCGCCCCGCAGGTTCCCGAGAACTACACGCTCGCCAACTTCCGCGCCTGGCTCGACCGGTCGCGGGCGAATCTGCGCGTCGACACCATCGACCTCGTCCAGCTGCACTGTCCGCCCGCGCCGGTGTACCAGACGGATGCCGTCTTCGACGCCCTCGACCAGCTCGTCGACGAGCAGGTCATCGCGCACTACGGCGTCAGCGTCGAGACCGCCGCCGAGGCCCTCGCCGCGATCGCCCGGCCGGGCGTGGCCACCGTGCAGATCATCCTCAACGCGTTCCGGTTGAAGCCCCTCGACGCCGTGCTGCCGACCGCGCGCGAGGCGGGCGTCGGCATCATCGCACGGGTGCCGCTCGCATCGGGCCTGCTCTCCGGCCGCTACACCGAGACGACGACGTTCGCCCCCACCGATCACCGCAGCTACAACCGCCATGGCGAGGCGTTCGATGTCGGCGAGACGTTCTCCGGCGTCGACTTCGAGCAGGGCGTCCGGGCGGCGCACGAGTTCGCGGGCGCTGTCGCCGACCTGCGCCGCGAGTGGGGCATCGACAATCGCGACCTGCTGCAGCCGGCGAAGGCCGCGCTCGCGTGGGTCGCGCAGCGCCCGGGCGTCTCGAGCGTCATCCCCGGCGCCCGCAACGTCGACCAGGTGCTCGCGAACGCGGCGGTGGCCTCGGTACCCGAGCTCGGGGAAGAATTCAGTGCCCGGGTGGTTGACATCTATGGCTGGTATTTCCGCGCCGCCGTTCACGACCGTTGGTGACGGCCGGAAGACACAACAGAAGAGAGATCCCCCCTGTGACCAAGCTCCTCATCGTCCTCGGCAGCACCCGCGAGGGCCGCGTCGGCCTTCCGATCGCGCAGTGGGTGAAGCAGGCCGCCGAGGAGGACGATCGCTTCGAGGTCGACTTCGCCGACCTCGCCGAGATCGGCCTGCCGCTGCTCGACGAACCGAACCACCCGCGCTTCAAACAGTACGTGCACGATCACACCAAGGCGTGGAGCGCCCGGGTCGACGCGGCGGACGGCTTCCTCTTCCTCTTCCCCGAGTACAACTTCAGCTATTCGGCGCCCATCAAGAACGCCCTCGACTACCTGAACAACGAGTGGGTGCGCAAGCCGGTCGGATTCGTCAACTGGGGCGGCAACTCGGGCGGCACGCGCGCTCAGGCGACCTTCCGCATCCCGGCCTCGGCGGTGGGCCTCGTCATCACGCGGGGCAACGTCGAGATCAACTTCCCGCAGAAGCAGCTCACCGACGACGGGGTGTTCGAGCCCAACGAGCAGCAGGCCACGGTGCTGCGGGCGCAGCTCAACGAGATCGTGGCGCTGGGCGAGGCGCTGAAGCCGTTCCGCGGCTGACGCCTCGGGCCCCGACCGGGCCGCGCCCGGGATCGGACTGCTGCTGCTTTCGAGGAAATCGCCCTCACCTCGTCGCGGAGGGGGCGATTTCGTCGAAGCGGACGACTAGCCTCGCCGTGTGACGCAGCCCGCACTCGCGCGACGGCTGGGGCTCGGGGACGCCGTGTTCCTCGGCCTCGCGTCGATGATCGGCGCGGGGGTGTTCAGCGTGTGGGCGCCAGCCGCGCAGGCGGCAGGAGCCTGGTTGCTCGCAGGCCTCGTCGTCGCCGCGGCCGTCGCCTTCGCGAACGCCACCGCGTCGGCGCAGCTCGCGGCGGTGTACCCGACCTCCGGGGGCACCTACGTCTACGGCCGCGAGGTGCTGGGGCCGTGGTGGGGCTTCGCCGCGGGGTGGAGCTTCGTCATCGGCAAGACGGCGTCCTGCGCGGCGATGGCGTTCACCTTCGCCGCCTATGCGGTTCCGGATGCCTGGCAGCGGCCCGCCGCGGCCGCGGCCGTCGCCGCGCTCTGCGCGGTCAACCTGCTCGGGGTGACGCGCACCGCGCGGCTCGCGCGCATCCTCGTCGTGCTCGTCCTCGCCGCACTCGTGGTGTTCGTCGCAGTGCTCGTCGCGCCGCCCGCCTACCACACGAGCGGCTCGGCGCTGGTCGTCGGCGTCTCAACGGGTGGGCCGTGGGGCATTCTGCCCGCGGCCGGCCTGCTTTTCTTCGCCTTCGCGGGCTATGCGCGCATCGCGACGATGGGGGAGGAGGTGCGCGATCCCGCGCGCACGATTCCGCGGGCCATCCCGATCGCGCTCGGCATCGTGCTCGTCGTCTACCTCGCGGTCGGCGCCGTGCTGGTCGGGCAGTTCGGCGCGCTGCGCACGGCGGCGTCGCCGGCGCCGCTCGTCGATGCGATCGTGCAGATCGCCCACCGCGACTGGGCTGCGACCGTCGTGCAGATCGGCGCCGCTCTCGCCGCGCTCGGCGCGCTGCTCTCGCTCCTCACCGGCATCGGCCGCACCACGCTCGCGATGGCCCGCAACGCCGATCTGCCGCGCTGGCTCGCCGCCGTCGAGCGGCGCCGCCAGGTGCCGCATCGCGCCGAGATCGCGCTTGCGCTCGTCGTCATCGCGCTCGTCCTCACGACGGACCTGCGCGGGGCCATCGGCTTTTCGAGCTTCGGGGTGCTGCTCTACTACTTCGTTGCGAACCTCGCGGCGCTGCGTCAGGGCGGTGCGCGCCGCACGCTGCGCTGGGTGCCGTGGTTCGGGATGCTGGGCTGCGCCGCGCTCGTGCTGACGCTGCCCTGGCAGTCCATCGCACTCGGCACCGCCATCCTCGCCGCGGGATTCCTGCTGCGCGCCGTGCGGTCTCGGGCAGCCGCCTCCTAGCCGCGAGCCCCGTCAGATGCCCGTTCGAATGCCGCCGAAAGCGGCATCCGGCGGGATGCGCGGAAGCTAGCTGAGGTCGAGCGGGATCGGCTCGGTGTCGGGGATCGGCCCGGCGTGCTTGCCGCGCATGTCGGGTAGCCAGCGCACGAAGGCGGCAGGCACCAGGATGCCCACGCCGGCAGCCGCCGCCGACACCCAGAACGCTCCCACCGCGCCGTGGCCGTCGATGAGCCCGCCCGCGATCGCACTGCCGATGCCGGCGCCGATGAGCTGCCCGGTGTTGACCCAGCCGTAGGCCTCGGCGGTGTCGCTGAACTTCACGCTCGACGAGACCTGCGTCGACATCGCCGCAAGTGCGGGCGCGATGCCGGCGCCGGCGATGGCGAGCGCCAGCGCCATCCACCAGAAGTTCAGCCAGGCGGCCGCGAGGGCGACGCCGAAGAACACGACCGCCATGCGCCGGGCCAGCGCCCACGGTCCGAGGGGCAGGTTGCCGAAGGCGAGGCCGGCGGTGAGCGAGCCGACCGACGAGATCGCGAGGATGATGCCCGCCTCGACGCCCTGGCCGGGGAAGGCCGCGATGACGCCGGCCTCGACGGCGGCGTAGGAGCCGATGAGGAGGAATCCCGTCGCCGTCGCGACGAGGATCGTGGGCCTCCTGAGCACGATGCCGAAGCGGCGCTTACTGCGCGGGATGCGGACGCGCCCGAGTTCGGGGAGCGAGATGAACCACGCGCCGCCACCGACGAGGAACCCCGCGCAGATGAGCAGGCCGAGCACGGTCGAGACCTGCGTCGAGACGAAGGTGATGAGCACCGGCCCGAGCACCCAGATGAGCTCCTGGGCTGCGGCATCGAGCGAGAACAGCGGGGTGAGCAGCGACGAGTTCACCATCTTGGGGTAGATCGTGCGCACGGCGGGCGTCACCGGCGGCCCGGAGAGCCCCATGACGAGGGCGACGCCCATCGTCATGGGCAGGGGCATGACGACGAGCGCGATGAGCAGCATCATCGCCGCGCACACCGCCGTCGTCGCGATGAGCACCGGGCGCATGCCGCGAACGCCCATGAGGCGCCCGAGCAGCGGGCCCGAGATGGCTTGCCCAACACCGTTGCCGGCGAGCACGAGACCGGCGGCGCCGTAGCTGTGGTGGACGTGCTGGACGTGCAGCAGGACGGCGAGCGACACCATCCCCCAGGGCATGCGCGCGGTGAGCTGCGCCGCGATGATGCGGGCGACCCCCGGCGCCCTCAGCACCGCTCCGTACGCGCTCACAAGAGGTCGATCCTATCGGCCGGGTATGTGGAATCCGTGTGGAGAACCGGCCCTGATCTGTGCATGACCGACCCTCCACTGTGGAGGACACGCCCACTAGATGTTGTGTCAGGTTGCTGTCGTACCCCCGGCATATAGTGATCTTCCACGCAGCAGCGCGAGCCGGACCAGGGCCGTAACCAGGGGAGTGAACCATGGCGATCACAGTCGTCAAGCGCGACGGAACGCGCGAGCCGTACGACGCGAACAAGATCAACCTCGCCATCGAGAAGGCGGCGGCGGGCCTCGACGAGAACATCACCTGGGTGACCCAGATCGCGAGCGAGCTCGAGCTCACGCTCTTCGACGGCATCACCACCCAGCAGCTCGACGAGGCGGTCATCCAGGTCGCGCTGCAGAACGTCAAGGACGACCCCGAGTTCGACACCGTCGCCGCCCGCCTGCTGCTCAAGACGATCTACAAGCGCGTGCTCGGCGACTACGAGACGGATGCCGAGCTGCTGCAGCTGCACCGCTCGAAGTTCCGCGCCTACGTCGAGCGCGGCGTCGCCGAGGGCCTGCTCGATCCGCGCTTCCCCGCGCTGTTCGACCTCGATCGCCTCGCGGAGGCGCTCACCCCCGCACACGACTCGCTGCTGAAGTACATCGGCCTCGTCACCCTCAACAACCGCTACGGCATCAAGGCCCGCAACGGCGAACCGCTCGAGGTGCCGCAGTACTTCTGGATGCGCATCGCCATGGGCCTCTCGCTCAACGAGGCCCGAGCCACCGACGTCGCCATCGAGTTCTACGAGACGATGTCCGCCCTCGACTACCTCGCCGCGGGCTCGACGCTCGTCAACGCGGGCACCAAGTTCCCGCAGCTCTCCAACTGCTTCGTCATGGAGATGCACGACGACATCGAGCACATCGCCAAGAGCGTGCGCGATGTCATGTGGATCACGAAGGGCACCGGCGGCATCGGCCTCTCGGTGACCAAGCTGCGCGCTCAGGGCTCGCCGATCCGCTCGAACAACACCGTCTCGACCGGCCCGATCCCGTTCATGCACACCATCGACTCGGTCCTGCGCGCCGTGAGCCGCGGCGGCAAGAAGTTCGGCGCCCTGTGCTTCTACATGGAGAACTGGCACATGGACTTCCCCGAGTTCCTCGACCTGCGCCAGAACTCCGGCGACCCGTACCGCCGCACCCGCACGGCCAACACCGCGGTGTGGATCAGCGACGAGTTCATGAAGCGCGTCCAGCACGACGAGCCGTGGTATCTCTTCGACCCGCTCGAGGTGAGCGACCTCAACGAGCTCTACGGCAAGGCGTTCTCCGAGCGCTACGCGTTCTACGCCGCCGAGGCGGAGGCCGGCCGCATCCACATGTTCAAGAAGATCGCGGCGCGCGCCCAGTTCAAGGACATCCTGATGAGCCTCCAGACCACCAGCCATCCGTGGCTGACGTGGAAGGACACCATCAACCTCCGCGCCATCAACAACAACACCGGCACGATCCACCTGTCGAACCTCTGCACCGAGATCTGCCTCCCGCAGGACATCGACAACATCGCCGTGTGCAACCTCGCGTCGATCAACCTCTCGCGCCACCTGCAGGCGGACGGCACCTTCAACTGGGCAACCATCGAGCGCTCGGCCCGCCTCGCGGTGCGCCAGCTCGACAACCTCATCGACATCACCATGTCGTCGGTGCCCGAGGCCGACCACGCCAACATCAACAACCGCGCCATCGGGCTGGGCATGATGGGCTTCACCGACGTCGTCGAGCGCCTCGGCATCTCGTACGAGTCGGAAGCCGCTTACGACCTCATCGATGAGGTGGCCGAGCACATCTCGTACTACGCCATCCAGGAATCCATCGACCTCGCCAAGGAGCGCGGCTCCTACCCGAACTTCGCGGGCTCGCGCTGGTCGCAGGGCATGGTTCCGTTCGACACCATCGACCTCGCCGAGAAGGACCGCGGGGTGCCGATCACGGTGAGCAGGAAGACCCGCCTCGACTGGGCCGCGCTGCGCGAGCAGGTCAAGGGCGGCATGCGCAACGCGACCCTCATGGCCATCGCCCCAACGGCGTCGATCGGCCTCGTCGCCGGCACCACGCCCGGCTTCGACCCGCAGTTCTCGCAGATCTTCAGCCGTGCGACCTCCAACGGCAAGTTCCTCGAGGTCAACCGCAACCTCGTCGATGCGCTGCGCCAGCACGGCCTGTGGGAGAAGGTGCGCGAGCAGGTGCTGCGCAGCCAGGGCGACATCCAGGGCATCGCCGAGATCCCCGATGAGATCAAGGCCGTCTACAAGACGAGCTTCCAGCTCTCGCCGTACTCCTTCATCGAGGTCGCGGCACGGGCCCAGAAGTGGATCGACCAGTCGATCAGCCGCAACATGTACCTCGAGACCCGCGAGGTCAGCGACATGATCGACATCTACTCCGCCGCGTGGGAGAAGGGCGTCAAGACGACGTACTACCTCCACATGAAGCCGCGTCACCAGGCCGAGCAATCGACCGTCAAGGTCAACAAGGCCGAGGAGATCGTGGGCAAGAAGGGCTTCGGCGCCGTCGCGGCCGAGACGCCCGGCACTTCGGCACCGGTCCCCACCGGCGCCACCGCACGCCGCGGATTCGGCGGGCTCGGCGCCTGACGCATCCGCACCCGGATCGATGCTGTAAAGAAACGAACTGAACGGGAGCGAACTATGCCCATCCTCGGCACCGGCGTGAAGGACGGCCTGCTGCTCAAGCCCATCCGCTACCAGTGGGCGATGGACCTCTACGACCAGGCGGTGGCGAACACCTGGTTCCCCAACGAGATCCAGCTCGGCGAGGACATCGCCGACTTCAAGAAGATGACCGACGAGGAGCGCCACGCGGTCACCTTCCTCATCTCGTACTTCAACCCGAACGAACTGCTCGTCAACAAGGCGCTCGCCTTCGGCGTCTACCCGTACGTCAACGCCCCCGAGGCGCACCTCTACCTCGCGAAGCAGATGTGGGAGGAAGCGAACCACTCCATGTCGTTCGAGTACGTCCTCGAGACGTTCCCCATCAACCGGGAAGAGGCGTACGGCGCCCACGTCGACATCCCGTCGATGGCCCGGAAGGAGGAGTTCGAGGTGAAGTTCATCCGCCGCATGACGGAGGAGAAGATCGACATCACCACCACCGAGGGCAAGAAGGACTTCGTCCGCAACCTCATCGCGTACAACATCATCCTCGAGGGCATCTGGTTCTACTCGGGCTTCATGGTGGCGCTCTCGTTCCGCCAGCGGAACCTGCTGCGCAACTTCGGCTCGCTCGTCGACTGGATCGTGCGCGACGAGTCGCTGCACCTCAAATTCGGGATGAACCTCATCCTCACCGTGCTGGAGGAGAACCCCGACCTGCAGACGCCCGAGTTCGCCGCCGAGATCAAGCAGATGATCCTGGAGGCCGTCGAGATGGAGGAGCAGTACAACAACGACCTGCTCCCCGGGGGCATCCTCGGCCTCAACGCCGGCTACATCAACCAGTACGTCAAGTACCTCGCCGACCGCCGCCTCGAGGAGCTCGGCTTCGACCCCGAGTACAAGGTGACGAACCCGGCGAAGTGGATGGCGACGGCGAACGACACCCTCGAGCTCGTCAACTTCTTCGAGTCGACGAACACGAGTTACGAGTCGAACGCGAAGGCGTCGAGCTGAGGACCGAGCCCGTCAGCCCGCGTCGGCCAGATAGCTGCGCCAGTCTCCGAACTCGCTGACGTCGGCGCCCCGGGGTTCCGAGCACCCGAACCCGGTGACCGTGCGGCCATCGCTCAATTCGACGGGCCCGAGCGTCATCGGACGCGGGATCATTGTGATGAAGACGCCCATACCGGCCGGCGGGAGCAGCCACTCCTCGCCGCCGATGCCGACCCCCTGCTGGCCGTCGGCCGCCGCGATAACCCCCGGCCGCGCCGGAATCCCGGGCAGCGCGTACATGCGGTAGCGCGGGGCTGTTGTCACCTCGCGAACGAAGCGTGCTCCGATCTCGACGAGTTGCGCGTTCAGCGGCATACCCCGCATATGCGCGCCGAAGACGACGACCGGAATGCCGATTGCCGGGTAGGCGTCGAGGGCGGTCTCGCCGACGACCAGTGCGGCGATGTCGAGGGCGATCTGATCCTGGAACGAGCGCGCGATGACGGTGACGCCGAACGGGCCGCCGTCGGCTTCGCCGGCGGGAACGCTCACCGCGCACATGTCGAGCAGGTTGACGAAGTTGCTGTACGTGCCCAGCCGGCTGTTCACTCCGATCGGGTCGGCCGCCACCTCGTCGAATGTGGGGTGATGCGTGGTCGTCGGCAGAAGCAGCGCGTCCGCGCCGGAGAGCGTCCGCTCGGCACGGAGGCGAAACTCCAGCACGCTGTTCTGATCGCGCACGACGTCGGCACCGCGCACGTCGCGGGCTCGGCGGATGATCGAGAGCACGCTCGGATCAGCGGCATCCGGGTTCGCCTCGAGGAACGCGCCGAATGCCTCGTAGCGTTCGGCGACCAGGGCGCCGTCGTAGAGCAGCCGAGCCGAATCGAGGAAGGGCGTGATGTCGATCGTCACGAGTTCGGCACCGGCGGCCTCGAGCGCCGCGGCGACGTTGGCGAAGGCGCGCCGGGCGGCCGCGCTGAGCGGGGTGAGATCGTCATCGCGGGGTATCGCCACCACGGGATGAGGTGGTGCGGCCAGCTTGGTCTGCGCGGGCCAGGTCCGCGAACGATGATCGGTCGGGGACGGCCCGGTGATGAGGTGCAACGGCAGCTGGGCGGCGGCGAGGGAGCGCGCGAATACGGTCACGCAGTCGTAGGAGCGACAGGCAGGGGTGACTCCCTCCGTCGGCACGAGGCCAATGGTCGGCTTGATCCCGACGATGCCGTTGAATGACGCAGGCACGCGCCCCGACCCTGCGGTGTCGGTGCCGAGCGCGAAGTCGGCGATGCCGAGTGCGACGGCGACGGCCGAGCCCGATGACGATCCTCCCGAGACCCGATCGGGCAGCAGTGCGCTGCGGACGGCTCCGAACGGGCTGCGCGTTCCGACGAGCCCGGTCGCGAACTGATCGAGGTTCGTTTTCCCGAGCACGACCGCTCCGGCGTCGAGTAGACGAGCGACGCTCGGTGACGAAACCGTGGGCAGGTGGGAGAACGGGGCGCATGCTGCCGTCGTGGGCATTCCGGCGACGTCGATGTTGTCCTTCACGGCGAAGACCGTTCCCGCCAGCGGCAATGACTCCCCGGTCTCGACACGGCGGTCGATGTCGGCGGCGGCGGCCAACGCCTCGACGAGCGGGCGGAGATGAATCCAGATCTCCGGTCGGTCGAGTTCGTCGATCGACCGGTACGCGGCGAGCACCCGCTCTCGGGAGGACGCGCTCATCCGCGACTCCGCAGCGCGTGCCCCAGACCGATCGGCAGAGCGTTCGCGGCGCGCTCCATCACGACCTGGCGCGATTCGTCGATGTGCACACGGAGTGCCTTCTCCGCGGCGCGCAGGTCGCCGTCGAGAACGAGCTCGGCGATGCCGATGTGCTCGGTGACGGTCGCCTCGAGGCGGTCTTCGGTGAGGTAGTCGTACATGCGCACCGGCCTGATGCGCCGGTTCACCGCCTGAAGGGTGTCGACGAGGGCGGCGTTGCCGGAGGAGCGGAGGAGCGCGACGTGGAATCCTTCGTCCATGTTGACGAATCCAGCGTCTGGCGCCGGCGGCTGTTCGCGCAGTGTCTGCCAGCGCTGCAGTTCGGCTCCGAGCAGCTCGCGGTCGTGGCTCAGGCTGCGGTCGTCGATCACGCGCAGGATGCCGTGCAGTTCGAGCGTGATCCTGACCTCGTACAGCTCGGAAAGGGTGTCGAAGCTCGGAATGTAGAGGTAGAGGCTTCCGTCGCGGCGTTCGACCAGCCCGTCGGTCTGGAGCCGGGCGAGCGCCTCCCGCACCGGCGTTCGCGAGACCTCGAACTGCTCCGCGAGTGCCTCCTCAGTCAGGCGATCCGTGGGCGCGAAAGAGCCGTCCATGAGCAGGCTGCGCAGCCGCACATAGACGAGGTCTCCGCGAGACCTTGCTTTCTTCGCCGTGTCGTCGTTGACCCGTGAGGATTGCTCGGGGTGTTGCATGTCTAGCCCTTCTGTTTCACCATCGCGGCATTCGCACGGATGACCGCGGCGAATGCCGTCACGTTGTCGAGGTGCACGGCGTGGCGCCCGCCGGGGACGGTCGCCGTGCGGGCCCCGGTCAATTCTGCGAGTGCAGCCACCGACTCGTGCCGGACTGGCGGCGACAGCTCGCCGACCGTGATGACGAGCTGCGAGAGGGGGTGCCGCGGCCGGAGCGGCTCGAAAGCCCGGAACATGCTGAAATCTCTGGCCACGGTGTCATCCTCGGCCGGCGCGAGCTCGCGGCCCCACGACGACCCGTACAACGCATGGCCGAATCCGAGGACGCCGTTCTGCCGCCATGCTGCCGCGACATCGTCGAGCAGATGGGGCGCGAGGGAACCCGCAGCCGGTTCGTGCAGTACCGCCGCGCGCAGCGGAACGCCGCGCAGGGCGAGCGCCAGGCCGAGGGTGGCTCCGCCGCTCACGCCGACGACCAGGGCTTCCGAGCAGAGCGGTTCCAGTGCGTCGAGCTCGCGTTCCCAGTCGCCGCTGTATTCGCGTTGCGGCGCGATCACGGCTTCGTCGAGATCGCCGAGCTCATCGAGCAAGGACCGCCAGACCGTCGCAGCAGTCGCGGCACCGTGAATGAGGACGATCGTCATCGCCCGAGCGACGCCAGTAGCGCGGAGGAGTGCGCGATGGCACCGAAGACGCCGCCCTGCATCGTGACCATCTTGAGGGCAGCCTCGTAGTTGCCGTAGTCGGTGGCCCCGGTGCAGTCGGTCAGCAGTAGGCATTCGTAGCCGCGATCGTTGGCGTCGCGCATCGTGGTGTGAACGCACACGTCGGTCGTGATGCCCGTGAGGATGATGTGCGTGATGCCGTGATTGCGCAGCAGCAGATCGAGGTCGGTCGCGTAGAACGCCCCCTTGCCCGGCTTGTCGATGATGTATTCGCCGTCGATCGGCCTGACCTCGTCGACGATCTCCCAGCCCGGTTCGCCGCGGGTGAGGATGCGGCCGCACGGGCCGACGGACCCGATCTCGGCTCCGATCTGAGCCGATCGCCACCGCTTGTTCGGCGGCAGGTCCGAGAGGTCGGGGCGATGGCCCTCGCGGGTGTGGATGATCATCAGGCCGGCTTTGCGGGCGGCATCCAAAACGACCGCGGTCGGCGCGAGCCCGGCCCGGGTCAGCGAGAGGTCGTAGCCCATCGCGTCGACGTAGCCGCCTGGTCCGCAGAAGTCGACCTGCCAGTCGATGTTGATGAGGGCCGTCTTCGCGGGGTCGATCGCGCCGTCGTACGGCCAGCGGTACGGCTTCGCTTCGACAGGGCCGTAGGAGGTCGCGGTGGATGCAGTGTCGGTCATGTCAGTCTCCGGTTGTCGGTGCGGGCGCGGTGGTGCCGTTGAGGGCGTCGATGATGGCCGGCGACGCTCCGACGGCGCCGAAGATGCCGCCTGACATCTCGATCGACGAGAGCGCGCTCGGTCTGAGCAGGGGGTCGAAGGAGGCGCAGGCGTCTGCGGCGAGCAGGCATTCGTAGCCGCGGTCGTTGGCGGCGCGCATCGTGGAGTGCACCCCGATCTCGAGCCAGTGGCCGGCGAGGACAAGATGCGTCAGAGCCAATCGGTTCAGGGTCGCATCGAGCGGGCTTCCGAAGAATCCGCTCCAGCCCTGCGCGCGCACGACGAGGTCGCCGTCCGCGGGCAGGCCTGAGTCGCCGACGGGGTCGGCGCCCGGCGGATGCGTGATCACTTCGATGACCCGCACTCCGTTGCGATGCGCCGCCTCGACGAGCGCATCGAGATGCGTGCGCCAGGGGCCGTCCGGCAGAGGACCGGGAGCCCGGACAGTCAGCACCGCGAGGGCGTCGAGATCGACGACGCCGTCCCACGGCCACGCGTACGGTATCGTCTCCGCCACCGTGCCGGGCGTGGCACGAGTGCGCGGCGAGGCGCGGCGCGCGTTGATGCTGGTCATGTCCTGGCTCCCGGTTCTCATGCGGCTAGTTCGACGGCAGCGTTCCGACCACGCCCTTGACGAGGCACGAGAACGAGTTCGTGTCGGCGTATGTCGCCACCTTGCCTGCTGCGACGAGCACGGTGCCGTCCTGGCAGTAGATCGGACCGGTGAAGATCGAGCTGCCGGCCTTTGTCAGCGCCGCCTGCTCGGCCTTGATCTTGGCCTGAAGGTCCGCCGACACCGAGGTTCCGAAGGATGCGAGCTCAAGCGGGTTGTCGCCGGTGGCGAATGATCCGGTCCAGTTCGCGTTGTAGATGCCGCCGGTGAAGGTACCGGCCTGGACTGCGCCGATGATCTTCTCGTAGATCGGCGCCCAGTTCCATGCAGAGCCGGTCAGCCAGCCGTCGGGGTAGAGCGCCGCGGCGTCGTAGTGGTAGCCGACGATCTTCTTGCCGGCCGACTTGACCGCCTGGATCACGGTGGACTGGCAGTCCTGGTGCTGGCTGAACACGTCGACACCCTGGTCGAGCAGGGCGGTGACCGCCTGCTTCTGCTTGAGCGGATCGCACCAGCTCGAGGTGTTGACGACGTAGGTCTGCGCGGCAGGGTTCAGCTTCTGGGCGCCGAGCTCGAACGCGTCGATGTTAGCGATGGTCTGCGCGATGGGGAACGCGTAGATGAAGCCGAGCTTGTTCGTCTGCGTCACGCCACCGGCGGCCATCCCCCCGAGACCGACGGGGTCATAGGCCTGGCCCCAGTAGGTTCCGAAGTTCGCCGGGAACGTGCCGTCGAGGAATCCGCCCTGATGCAGAACGGTGACGTCGGGGTGCGCCTTGGCGAAGGCGAGGGCGTACTTGAAATATCCGTAGCTGGTGGCGAAGATGATCTTTGCGCCTTGGCTCACCATTGCTTGCATCGTCTGGGTTACGGAATCGTTCTCGGGAATCTGGTCTGCAGTGATGACTTTGACGCTGGTGCCAAGGTCCTTCTCAACAGCCTTGGCACCATCTGAAACGGCTTCGTTGTAGCCGGCGTCATCGGTCGAGCCGACCATGATGAAGCCGACAGTCGTCGTGCTGCCGGCCGCCGTGGCCGGGCTGCTGCTGCTGCCGCCCCCGGGGGTCGACGAACTGCATGCCGCGAGCGCGAGCGTTGCGGCCGCCGTCATCATGGCGATGGCGGCGCGGGTGCGTTTGTGCATTGCTCCTCTTTTCTGGTGCTGTGTGCGGCGGCCGGGCGGCCGCCGCATTATTGGGTTTCGCTCAGCGCGTCGCGCTGAGACTCGGGGGCATTGCTGCGCCCGAAGCCGCTCACGATGACGAGTACGACGATCGTGATCGCGTACGGCAGCGCATCGAGGAGGTACTGGTTCACTGCGATCCCGTTGGCCTGCACCACAGAGGACACCGCGAGCGCTGCGCCGAACAGGTAGGAGCCGATGAGCACGCCGATCGGGCTCCAGCGCGCGAAGATGACGACCGCCACGGCGACGAAGCCGTATCCGTTGGTCATGTCGTCCGACCAGTTGCCGACGATCCCGATCGAGAGCTGCGCCCCGCCGAGCCCGGCGAGCGCCGAGCCGACGGTGACCGCGGCGAAGCGGATGACCGAGGGATGGCTGCCACTGGCGAAGACCACGGCGGGCCGCTCGCCGGTGGCCCGCAAGGTGAGTCCGGGGCGTGTGTAGGTGATGAAGAACCACAGGGCGGGCACGGCGACATAGGCCAGGTACACGAGGGGGTTCTGATCGAAGAGGGCCGGCCCCACACCCGGAATGTCGGCGAGTCCGGGGATGCGCACCGCGGGCAACGGGTCGATGACCTGGCCGTTGAGCGGGGACCCGAGCACCGAGGTGACACCGAGAGCGAGGAACCACACCACAAGGCCGCTGGCGAGCTGGTTGGCCCTGCGCCACACGACGGCCCCGGCGTGGAGCGCACCGCAGGCGGCGCCGGCGACGAGGCTGGCGAGCACGCCGAGCCACGGGTTGCCGGTGGCGATGGTGACGGCGACGCCGCTGAGGGCGCCGGCGAGCATCGCGCCTTCGGTGCCGAGGTTCGTGACGCCCGAGCGCTCGGAGATCAGCTCGCCGAGCGAGGGGTAGAGCAGTGCGACGCTTCCGGGGATGGCGGTGGTGAGAACCTCGCCGACGATGTTCATATCCGCTCTCCGTTCTTGCGGCCGATCGCGAGCATGGTGAGCACGATGGCTCCGAGCAGGACGTTGACGATGGAGCCGTCGAGGCCCTCGACGAGCTGGAGTCCGTTGCCGCTCAGCGCGATCGCGCTGAAGAGCAGGGCTGCAAGCGTCGCCTTGATCGGGTCGTTGCGGCCCAAGAAGCAGGCGAGGAATCCGATGTAGCCGAAGGTCGTCGTGACCCCGGGCTGCAGCTGGCCTTCGACGCCCATGAGGTTGAGGGCGCCGCCGAGGCCGGCGAGTGCGCCGCCCGCGAGCATCGACGACAGCAGGAGGCTCTTGATCGGCAGCCCGTTGCGCCGCGCAGCCTCAGGATTCCCGCCGACGACTCGCAGCGCGAATCCCCAACCGGTGCGCCGAATGACGAGCCACATCCCGATGGCGACGGCGAAGAGGACGAAGACCGCGATGTTGAGCTGTCCGCCGAAGAGCGTTCCTAGTCGCACCGAGCCGGGCAGCGGCCTGCTCTGCGGCTGGCCTGATCCGGCCGGATCCTTCCACGGCTGGTAGATGAGGAACAGCATGATGTCGTTCGCGACGAAGTTCATGAGAAGACTCGTGACGGACTCGGACGTACCGAGCCAGACTCGCGCCGCCGCGCTGATGCCCGCCCAGACCGCCCCGGCGATCGCCCCGGCCGCGGCGGTCGCCACGAGGGCGAGGGGGCCCGGCACCTGCGATCCGAGGGCGAGGCCCGTGCCGGTCGCGGCGACCGCGCCGAGGATGAGCTGTCCCTCTCCGCCGACGTTGACGAGTCCGGCACGCGCTGGAATCGCGGCCGCGAGAGCCGCGAACCCGATCGGAACGGCGCGCAGCAGCGTCTGAACCAGCGCGTCGCCGTTGAGCATCGAGGAATTCAGCATCGTCTGCACCAAGGTCAGCGGATTGCCGCCCTGCCACGCGCTGAACGCGGCGAAGGCGACGAAGCAGGCTGCATAGGCGCCGACGACGATCCCGATCCGCTTCCACGGGATGCGCGCGGCGAATCCGAGCAGCGCGGCGATGGCACGCGGCGGCGCGACGGCAAGGGCCTCGTCGTTCCGCACGGTCATGCTGCGGCCTCCTTGCCGGTCATGAGCTCGCCGATGCTGCGCCGATCGGCGGCGGCGGCGGGGACGATGCCGGTGAGGCGTCCGCCCGCGAGCACCGCGATCCGGTCGCTGAGCGTGAGCAGCTCGTCAAGGTCCTCCGAGATGAGGACGACGGCGCTGCCGGCTTCGCAGAGTTCCTTGAGCAGCGTCCGCGTGCGCTCCGTCGTCAGGATGTCGAGGCCGCGTGTGGGATACGAGGCGACGAGCACCCGGCAGGGGCTCGTGAGCGCGAGGGTGAGCAGGGCGCGCTGCACGTTGCCGCCGGAGAGGCGATCCATGCGCCGAGACCCTGCGACGACCCGCAGTTGCCCGGCCGCATCACGGCGGGCGAGGTCGGCATCCGCCTTCCGGGTGTCGAACGAGTAGCTCCCAGCCGCGTTCCACAGCGCGGCGTGCTCGGCGACGGACATGCCGGGCACGACGAACTGACGGATCGGATCGGGAGCGACCGCGATGACGCCCGCTTTGCGCATGCGCGCGACGGCAGGCAGCTCGACGATGGCGCCGTCGAGCATGACGGTGCCGGAGTGCGGCTGGCGAAGTCCGAGCAGGGTCTCGCTCAGCTCGTCCTGACCGCTGCCGGCCACGCCCGCGACGCCGAGGATCTGACCGGGGAGGACCTCGAGGCTGACCTCGCGAAGTCCCCAGTCGCCGTCGACGCGGCGCACGCTGACCCCGCTCAGGCCGATGATGGGCTCGGCGGTCGCGTGCTCCGCGGATGTGGAACGCTTCTCGAGGATCGCCACCGGTTCGCCGACCATCGCGGTGATGAGCTCGTCGTCGGAGAGGGTGGCAGGCGGTGCGTCGCTGAGGATGGTGCGGCCGCCGCGCAGGACGGTCACCTTGTCGGCGATCTGACGTACCTCGCGCAGCTTGTGGGTGATGATGACGATGGCGACGCCCTCGGACTTCAGCCGGGCGACCATGTCGAAGAGGCCGCTGACCTCCTGCGGGGTGAGCACGCTGGTCGGCTCGTCGAGGATGAGCATGTCAAGCCCGCCGAGCAGGACCTTGACCAGTTCGACGCGCTGCCATTCGCCGATGGAGAGGTGCTCGACCTTGCGGCCCGGATGCGTGGCGAGGCCGTAGCGCTCGGATGTCTCGGTGATCCGCGCCCGCAGGGCGCGGGGTCTGAGCGCGAACGGCGTGTCGCTGAGGTGGAGTGCGACGTTCTCCCACACGGTCAGCGCCGGAATGAGGCGCATGTCCTGGAACACCATTCCGATTCCGAGCTCGCGGGCGGTCGCCGGCGAGTGGATCGTGACGGGCTCGCCGTTTCGGAGGATCTGTCCCGAGTCCGGCTGATGCACCCCGTACAGCGACTTGACCAGGGTGCTCTTGCCGGCGCCGTTCTCGCCGAGCAGGGCGTGGACCTCGCCGGGCATGATCGTGAACGAGATGCCATCGTTGGCGCGGACCGTCCCGAAGGTCTTGACGAGCTCGCGCACCTCGAGGGTGGGCGTCGGGGGCGATCCAGTAGTGGTGCGGTGGTGCTGATCTGGCATAGGGGAGTCCGATCATGCGTGCACTGTTCCAGGGCTGCATCCGAGACTGTATGCAGCGATGTATACAGTAAGAACACGCTGTTTCGGCGACTGACGTCGAGCGTTACGAAGCGATTAACTCGGCGGCCGTGCCCGGAGCCACCCCTCGACCACGTCGAGGACGAGCGCCGGATTCTGCCGCACCCACCGGACGTGGTCGAGCGGAATCCCGCCGTTGTCGGCGACGGTGAGGCGCACCCGGTCGGGCCTGGCTGGCGAGACGCGCGCGAGCAGCAGGTCGGCCGAGGCGTGCGGCACGAACGGGTCGCGCGCGAACGTCACGGCGAGGATCGGCACGTCGACGTGGCCGAGCGCCTCCTCGTAGTCGACGTCGGTGCCCGCGAAGCGGTAAGCGCCATACCAGCCCTCGCGATGCCAGTCGGCCATCATCGTCTTCGGCTGGCGGCCGCCGAAGCCGATCCGGTCGCCCGGGAAGTGCCCGACCACCGCGGTGATGGCCAGGAACGTCGGTGTGACCATGCGGCGCGCCACGCGTCGCAGCGGCGTGCTCGCCGCGCGATAGGTCGTCGAGCCGCTCGCGATCATGACGATGCGGTCGGGATGCAGGATTCCGCTGCCCGCGGCCGCGAGCGCGAGCTGGCCGCCGAGGCTGTGCCCGACGACAATGAGGCGGGGAATGGACCCGAGCGGCGTCTGCTCGAGCGCTGCGGGAAGGTCCTGCTCGAGGATCGTCGCGTAGCCGAAGTCATTGCGCCTCACGTCGGAGGCCGACGAGCGCTCCTGGCCGCGGATCTCGAGCCCGAACACCCGCCGCCCGCGCGCCGCCCACTGCTCGAACAGCGGCCGGTAGTAGCCGATCGGCACCCCGAGCGCGGGCAGGAACAGCACCGCCGAGTCGGTCTCGAGCGGGAAGTCCGGGGTGTACTCGTCGACCACCGTGCGGCGGCCGTCGGCGGCGGTGATGGGGTGCGCGGTGAAGGTGGCGGGCGTCGTCACAGAGACGACGCCAGGCGAGCCTTCTCGGCCTCGACGTCGAACGCTGCGGGAGGCCACTGCAGGTCCAGGCTCGTGAGCGCGTCGATCAGGAGGTGCTGCACCACGAGGCGCGCGTACCACTTCCGGTCGGCGGGGACGACGTACCAGGGCGCAGCGGCCGTCGTGCAGCGGTCGAAGACGATCTGGTAGGCCTCCATGTACTGCGGCCAGAGCTCGCGCTCGTCGACATCGCCCGGGTTGTACTTCCAGTGCTTGTCGACCCGGGCGAGTCGTTCGGCGAGGCGACGCTTCTGCTCCGCGGGCGAGAGGTGCAGCATCACCTTGACGATCGTGGTGCCGGATTCCGCGAGCGTCGCCTCGAACTCGTTGATGGCGCCGTAGCGCCGCTCGATCTCGTCCGGCGCGGCGAGCTGCCGCACGCGCTGGATGAGGACGTCCTCGTAGTGCGAGCGGTCGAAGACGCCGATGAGTCCCGCCTCGGGAACGTGCCTCTCGACGCGCCAGAGGAAATCGTGGGCGGCCTCCTCGGGAGTTGGCCTTTTGAAGGCGGCGAGGTGGACGCCCTGCGGGTCGACCGAGCCCACCACATGGCGGATGATGCCGCCCTTGCCCGCCGTGTCCATGGCCTGCAGCACGAGCAGCACCCGCCGCTCGTCGCCGACGCGGCTGCGCGCGTAGAGGCGCTCCTGCAGGTCGTCGAGGATCGCCGCGCCCGCTGCGAGAGCGTCGTCGGCGTGGTTGTGGCTCGAGTCGAAGCCGGGTGCGGCGTCCGTGGGGGTGTCGGCGAGGCGGAAGCCCTCGGTCACACGCAGCAGGTCGACAGGGTCCTCGAGCCAGTACTCCGGGTATGACTTCATGGGCCCAGTGTGGCCCGAGAATGAAGTCATGACCGTCTCCGCCGCGAGCATCGACGCCCATATCGCCGACCTCGCCGACTTCGTCTCGGCGTCCCCGTCGTCGTATCACGCCGCCGCCGAGGTGGCGGCGCGGCTGCAGGCCGCGGGGTTCGCGCCCCTCGGGGAGGCGGATGCCTGGCCCGCCGCTCCCGGCCGATACGTCGTCGTGCGCGACGGCGCCGTCATCGCCTGGGTCGTGCCGGACGGCGCCGGAGCGACGACGCCGTTCCGCATCGTCGGCGCGCACACCGACTCGCCAGGGTTCGCGCTCAAGCCCGCGCCGACGACGGCGAGCCTCGGCTGGCTGCAGGCGGGCGTCGAGGTGTATGGCGGGCCGCTGCTGAGCTCGTGGCTCGACCGCGAGCTCGAGCTCGCCGGGCGCGTGGCAACCCGCGATGGCGCCGTGCATCTCGTGCGTACCGGGCCGTTCTTGCGGATCCCGCAGCTTGCCATCCACCTCGACCGCACCGCGAACGACGCTCTCGTGCTCGACAAGCAACGTCACACCCAGCCGGTCTTCGGCGTGGTCGGCGACGCGCTCGGGGTCGCCGACATCGTCGACGTGCTCGCCGAGGCGGCCGGGGTCGCCACCCGTGACATCGTCGGCTACGACCTGCTCGCCTGCGACACCCAGCCGCCGCGCCGGTTCGGGCACCGGGGCGAGCTGTTCGCGAGTCCCCGCCTGGACAACCTCGTCTCAGTGCACGCCGGGTTGACAGCCCTGCTCTCCGCGGATTCCGCCGCGATCCCGATGCTTGCCGCCTTCGATCACGAGGAGCTCGGCTCCGAGTCGCGCTCCGGCGCCCTCGGCTCCTTCCTCGACGATGTGCTCATGCGCATCGGCGCGGGCCTCGGCGCGTCGGCCGAGGACCGGCTGCGCGCGTTCGCGGAATCCTGGGTGGTCTCGGCGGATGCCGGGCACGCCGTCCACCCCAACTATCCCGAGAAGCACGATCCCGTCAACCGTCCGGTCGTGGGCGCAGGCCCCCTGCTCAAGATCAACGCGAACCAGCGCTACGCGACCGACGCCCTGGGAGCGGCGCTGTGGGCGGACGCGGCCGAGCGGGCGGGAATCCCCTACCAGGAGTTCGTGTCGAACAACGCGGTGCCGTGCGGAACGACGATCGGCCCGCTCACGGCGGCCCGGCTCGGCATCCGGACGGTCGACGTCGGCATCCCGCTGCTGTCGATGCACTCGGCCCGCGAGCTCTGCCATGTCGCCGACCCCGCGTACCTCGCGGCCGCGCTCACCGCGTTCTTCGCGTAGCGCTCCGGCTTTGCGTTGCCGCCAGATACGAACCCGCCCGGCCGGACAGGCGGTCTGGTATCTGTCGGGAACGTAACAGGGGCGGTAAGTCAGACGAGGGGCAGCGCCGGGTCGGACGCCCACTCGTTGAGGCTGCCGTCGTAGACGCGCACGTCGGTGCGGCCCAGCAGCGCCAGTGCGAGCGCGTCGCTCGTCGCGGCGATGCCGCCGGCGCAGTAGGCGACGATGGGTTCGCCGGATTCCACCACCTCGGGCCCGAACACCTCGCACAGCCGCTCGGGGGAGAGGTACGCATTCGTCTCGGGGTCGACGAGGCGCGCGGCGGGTACGCTCCGGCTGCCCGGGATGTGGCCGAGGCGGGGCCGGCTGCCTGCCTCGCCGGCGAACTCCTTCGGCGACATGCCGCAGATCAGCGTCGCCGGGTGCTCGCCCTCGAGCACGCCCTGGACGAAGGCCTTGTCCGCCCAGACGCCGTCGTCGGCTTCCGCGTAGAACTGGCCGGCGTGCCGCGGCGCGACACGGCCGGTGTCGACGGCGCGGCCCTCGGCGACCCACTTCTTGAGGCCGCCGTCGAGAACGCGCACATCGTCGTAGCCGAAGGCGCGGAACAGCCACCACAGCCGCGACGCCCACTGGCCGACGGCGTTGTCGTAGACGACGACAGCGCTGT
>NZ_DAIEII010000012.1:0-4009 GCF_027352875.1 Gryllotalpicola sp. | reverse complement strand
AAGTCTCGTGGATTTCGGCGAGATCGCCACGTCGTCCCGCCGTTGGCGGGACTCCTCGCGATGACAGTGGTTCCCTACGGGCCTCCTGCGCGCGTGTGCTTGGCCACTACCAAAACATTACGGTTGAACACAAAGTGGTATCAGATCACGCCGCGGGCACTGAGTATGACCGAGCGCCCAGGGGCCAAGACGGAAGCGACGTCCGCCGACGCGAGGTAGCTCCGATTGAGGACGTTGCGTCCATAAAGCTGAAGCTGGAGCGCCTCCGTGAGGCGGTAGCCGAGACCGGCGTCCAGAGTCGCGTACCCCGGTACCACCTGCTCTGTCGGTCCCGGACGGCGGTCGCGGACGTAGGCAGCCAGGCGGCCGAGCCACCACCAGCGGCCGCCGGTCTCCCGGCGGACGACCAGGAAGCCGCCGCGGGATGGCACGCCGTCGGTCGGCGTTCCGTCATCGAGGACCTTTCCCTGCTCGGCCTGCAGACCGATCTGGAGCAACGTGTCGCCTCCGACCTCGACGGTGCCCTCGAGCTCGACGCCCTCCAGTTGCGCCTCCCCTCGATTGCGGAAGAAGTAGTTGTTGCCGGTCCTGTATCGTTCGATGAGGTCATGGATGCGGTACTGGTAACCGTAGAGCGCCGCACGGTATGGTCCGCTGGCCCAGCGCAACGCGCCGTCGAATTGGCGGCTCGTCTCGGCGTTGAGGTCGGGGTTGCCGGTGATGAAGCCTCGGCCCGAGATTCCCCGGTAGTAGCGGTCCGAGAGGAGAGCGTCGCGGAACCCGCGGGCGGCCTGAAGCGAGAGCTCGAGGCCGGTCGCCAGCGGTACGCCGACGGCCACGAACCCGGAGAGCGCGGCGTTCGACGAGCCCCGGTCCCCGAAGTAGCCCGCGCGGTTGGTGGTCCTGACGCGATCGCCGCGCACGCCGGCCGACAGGCCGACTCGCCCAACGCTCCCACTCGCGGCGACGAAGATGGCCACGTCGTCGCGGCGTGCAGACCGGACGGAGACCTCCCGCGTCGAGCCGGTTGTCAGACCGGAGAGGCCGTAGTTGGTCGTGGTATTGACGGCCGACAGGCCCAAGCGTCCATTGGCATCGATCCCGACGATCGCTCGTACGGCCCCGATGGACCGCTCCGCTTCCAACCGTAGGCCGTAGTCGGTGGCGTCGACGTCGGCGCTGGTGAGCTGTCGCGGAGTGGTCGCCGTGGGCAGGCGGTCGCGGTCCGTGAGCAGTTGGTAGGAATCCCACGTCACCGTGACGCCGACGCGCGACCATTGACCAGGCCCCGGTCGGTCGAGGTGGAGGGCGAACCGGTGCGAGTTCTCCTGCGGGTACGAGGCTCGAGTGATACGCGAGTCGGTCGCCGCTTTCCCGATGTCGCGGCCCAGATCGGTGCGCCACAACAGCCGGAGGTTGCCGCCGAGGGCGGCGCGCTGGTACCCGAGACGCAGGCCCTGGAACTCGGCTGCGGAGTTGAAGACCGTTCCCCGAGGTGACGAGTAATCCTCGAACTTCCGGTAGGAGGCGGCGGCGAGCAGCCCACCTCCGAAGACGGGTGCGCCGATCTCCAGGTCGACCGCCCGTTCGCCCGTGTCGGTCGCCCCGACGGAAGTGTAACGAACGGCGAATGGGTCGCTGGGGCCGGGAATGCGGGTACGAGCGCGGATAACCCCTCCGAAGGCGTCGGAACCGTACGCGACCGAGCCCGGCCCCCGTACGACCTCGACCTCGTCGATGCTGAAGGGATCAAGGAACGTGGCGGACGGACCCGCGCGGCGCTCGGCCGTCACGCGGCCGTCGTCGAGCAGGATCAGCGTGCGCCCGCTCGTCAGCCCTCGGATCGCCGGGACGGCATCGTGGCCACGCTCGAGTCCGCTCGCACCGGCGATGGTGTCCAGTGTGTCGGACAGGTGCTGCGGACCGCGCTGCTCGAGATCGGCCCGGCCGACCAGGGTGAACGCAGCGGCAGGCGGGAGCTCGAGGTCGGCCGGAGCGCTGGAGACGACGGTCACCGCGTCTGTGAAGACCGGACTGATTCGCAGCTCGATGGGGCCTGAGACAGGTACCGACTCGACCGGGATCGGCCGTAGGGCGATGCCGTCCGGCCGGCTCACGACCACGTCGAAGGGCACTGTCGGGTCAGGTGTCAGGGTGAAATGGCCGGCGGCGTCCGTGACCGAGGAACCCGGCCGGCCCAGGACCTGGATCCGAGCTCCCGCGACCGGCCTCCCGTCATGGTCGAGGAGGACGCCTTCGAGTGCGTGGACGGCCGTCGAGAAACTCAGACACGCCAAGATGAGAGCGATGATTCGAGTTTGCACTATTCCTCCCGGGTCAGGACCCTTCGCGTTGGGCAGGGACACAGAACGTCGGGAAGAGGTCTACTCTCGACGGGGAGTGGCCAGCGGCCGACCCCGACTCAGAGACCCAGCACGAGGCGCGCGACTCGACACTCTCGTCGTCGACGACGTCGGATGGGGCTGGTGAGTGATCACCGATGATGCGCGGTGGGTCCGACCAAGCGCCGTCTGTGGCGTGAACGCCCTGGCGTGACGGTTTGCTACCCCGGTCGAGTGGTGGGTCAGTCCGACGGGCGCGAAGGTGGTGCCCGATGCTTCCCACCATCGGCCGGGATCAGAGTGAAGCGACATCGCTGGGAGGTCCTCACTGGCAGCAATTGGAAGATCGGCCGATTGGTCTGCCTCAACGGCCAGACTCTCGCCGCCGACCCGTTGGAGAACGCGAGCGCGCCGCGTCGGCGGGTTTGGCGCCCCCCAGCGGGAGCGCAGGTAACCGGGGTCCAGATCCGAGGTCAAGTGGATCGGATTGATGCGCGCAGGATGAGACGAGAGCCGGAGTTCCACCTCGCCCACCGTGGGATGGAGCGCGCTCCGGGGCGCCTCCGCGGCTGGTTCCGGCACACGTACGGTAGCGCCCAATAGGCCGTCCTCAACGACTTCCAGGTCCCCGCGCGGCGTCGGCCCGGGTCTCGCGGCCGCGGTCGGCGCGGAGGGCAGGCCGCCGCCCAGAACCAGGGCGATAACTCCGATAAGCTTCATGAGATAGACCATCAGAGCGTTCCTCGAAGATGGCACAGCCTGGACACCATATCACGAGGGCGTGACGCGTTCCATTTCTGAGCGGGCCGCAGGACGACTTGACCCGACGCCACGAGTCGGGCGCGGGCACGGGGCAGAGGGGCGGAGGAGCAGAGGGGCAGAGGAGCAGAGGAGCAGAGGAGCGGAGGAGCGGAGGAGCGGAGGAGCGGAGGAGCGGAGGAGCGGAGGAGCGGAAAGACAAAGGCGCGAGGAAACGACGGCGACGTGAGCCGGTCTGGGTGTTGGTAGTCAGGCACGAAGCGAAGCGAAGGGCCGTTCGTGGCGAAGCTGGCGTAGTTGGAGGCGAGGGGTTCGCGGCGAACGCCAGCCCGCGGTAAGCGATTCTCATGTTGTCATCCTGAGGAGCGGCCCGTAAGGCCGCGACGAAGGATCTCGTCGTGCTGAGCCGAGGGCCTTGTCGTACAGGCCGCGAGGTTGTTCTGAGCGGAGCGAAGAAAGGATCCTGCTTCTTCCACGAGATCCTTCGTTCGCTCCGCTCGCTCAGGATGACAACGGCGGGAGGGTGCCGGCATGCCCGTCGAGTCGGGTAGACCAGAACCTGTGGGGCGGGCGTCTCGCCCGCCCTGCGGGAGCCGAGGCGAACAGTCTGGTGCAAGCATGTTGGGCCGTCGCGCGCGGCCGAGACGGCCCCGCCACGGGTCGGGCGGACGGCAGCCTCGACGTCGCTGGCGGTGGGGAGTGCCGTTTGTGGCGGCGGCCTGGCTACGGAAGACGAAGCGTCCGCCGTGGTACGCCGGCGAGTCGCTGTCGCGATGGCGTCCTGTCAACATGGTCGCAACGGCGAGCCTGGGCGTTGGCTTTTCGCAACGGCGGCGAGGTTTCGGGGGCTTGCGCTTGCGCGCACGATGCCTATACTGACCCGGGCTTCTCGCTCCGAGCCGTGACAC